>CAYQMW010000039.1:0-5598 GCA_964418715.1 uncultured Methanobrevibacter sp.
TAAGTTTATCAATATTTTCTGCACCTTCTATAGAGTCATGATCTCCTGCAAATGCATATTTATGGTCAATTATTCCTTTTAGACCCTTATATAAGATTTGATTAATAAGACTACTTTTACCTGAACCACTAACACCAGTAACGCAGGTGAAAAGTCCTAAAGGTATTTTAACATCAATATTTTTAAGGTTGTTTTGTCTTGCACCTTTAATGGTTACAAATTTACCATTACCTTCTCTTCTCTTTTGAGGAATTGGAATAAATTCTTTTCTTGATAAGTATCTACCAGTAATAGATTCATCTGAATTAATAATATCTTCAGGAGGACCTTGGGTAATTATACGGCCTCCATGCTCACCAGCACCAGGACCAATATCTACAACATAATCTGCAGATAGAATAGTCTCCTCATCATGCTCTACAACTATCAAGGTATTTCCAATGTTACATAAATGTTCAAGGGTTTGAATAAGTTTACGATTGTCTCGTTGATGCAAACCTATACTTGGCTCATCTAGAATATATAAAACACCTACAAGACCAGAACCTATTTGGGTTGCAAGTCTTATTCTCTGTGCTTCACCACCAGATAATGTACCTGATGAACGTGCCATTGTAATATAATCAAGCCCTACATCTACAAGAAAACTTAATCTCTGATTGATTTCTTTTAATACTTCACTAGCAATGTAATTTTCCCTATCAGTAAGCTCAAGATTTTGGAAAAACTTATATGAATCTTTAATAGACATTTCACAAACTTCAGCAATATTCATTCCACCAACAGTTACAGCCAATACTTCTGGACGTAATCTTCTACCATTACAAACATAACATTTTCTATCACTCATAAATTTGGAAATATGCTTACGATTCCAATTTGATTTTGTTTCAAAGTATAATCTTTGAAGACGAATTACAACACCTTCAAAACGTCTATTAACCATATATGTCCTGTTTCTTCTCCTAATATTAAATGGAATTCTATCCTTAGATCCAAATAAAATAATGTCCTGATTCTCACGAGACAAGTCTTTAAATGGAGTGTCAAGAGAAAAGCCATAGAAATCCCCAACAGCCTGTAGTAATTGATTATAATAATTGTCTTTTTTATTAGAATTATTCCATGGTACAATAGCACCTTCATTTATAGATAAATTTTTATTTGGAATTACCAAATCTGGGTCTATTTCCATTTTAGAACCAATACCTTTACATTCCGGACATGCACCATGTGGAGAGTTAAAAGAAAACATACGTGGAGTTAACTCTTCAAAACTCAATCCACAATCCACACAAGCAAAATCTTCAGAGTAGACCTTTTCATATTCTTCACCCTCAGCAGGACTGTATAATACTTTAACCATACCTTCTGAAAATTTGCTTGCAGTTTCTAGTGAATCTGTTAATCTTCTTTTAAAATCAACAGTATTTCTGATTTTTAATCTATCTACAACAATATCAATTGTATGTTTAAAGTTTTTCTTAAGTTCTATATCTTCTTCAAGGTCTCTAATTTCACCATCAACTCGAGCCCTAACAAATCCTTTCTCACGAAATTCTTCAAAGACTTGTTTATGTTCTCCTTTACGATCTTTGATAATAGGTGACAATACTTGTATTTTAAGACCCTCACCTTCTTCCATTATAGTCTCTGCAATTTGTCCTATTGTCTGCTGTGATATTTCACGACCACAATTAGGACAATGAGGAATTCCGATACGAGCAAAAAGTAATCTCAAATAATCATAAATTTCAGTTATAGTACCTACAGTACTTCTAGGATTTACTCTTGTAGTTTTTTGATCTATAGATATAGCTGGTGATAAACCTTCAATATAATCTAATTCAGGTTTATCCATTTGCCCTAAAAATTGTCTAGCATAACTTGATAAGGATTCTACATATCTACGTTGTCCTTCAGCATAGATAGTATCAAATGCAAGTGAAGACTTACCTGAACCACTTAATCCAGTTACAACTATAAATTCATCACGAGGAATTTTCAAGTCAATATTTTGTAGGTTGTGTTCCCTTGCACCTTTGATTATAATTTCCCTTTTATTTGACTCCTTAGCCATCTTATCACCCAAATACTATAAGAACCGAATAGTAAATATCCTCCATATAGTAATTTTATTAAATTTATTAAATTTTTAATTTATTGAATTTTTAATTTATTTATTATAATATTAGTTAATATAATATAACTAATATATTTTGTTCGTATATTATAAAACTATTTATTTTATAAATATGATTAAAAAGTAAAAAATCAAGTATAAAATTTTCTAATTTTAAAGTAAACCTTTAAGCTCAACAATTTCATCTCTAAGAAGTGCAGCTCTTTCAAAGTCCAAATCATTAGCCGCTTCATGCATGTCCTTTTCCAAATCCCTAATAAGTAATTTTAGTTCATCCTTAGGTAAACGTTTAATTTCAGAGAATTTTTTAATTTTAAGATCCTGTTTTTTCTCCTTTAAGGTTCTTTCAGTAGACTTAGGAGTAATATTATATTTCTTATTATAGGCCATCTGAATAAAACGTCTTTTATCTGTAATTTCCTTAGCATTTTTAACAGAATCCGTCATCTCATCTGCATACATTATAACCTGACCATTAACATTACGTGCTGCCCTTCCAATTGTTTGAATAAGAGAAGTTTCACTTCTTAAAAACCCTTCCTTATCTGCATCTAAAATAGCTACTAGAGAAACCTCTGGTAAATCAAGACCTTCCCGTAGTAAGTTTACACCAACAAGCACATCAAAGGAACCTCTTCTTAACTCATCAATAATTTCAATACGTTCTAAAGTATCAACTTCAGAGTGAAGATAGTGAACTTTAACCCCAATTTTTGCATAATAATCAGTTAAATCTTCAGCCATACGTTTGGTAAGTGTAGTTACAAGTACACGTTCATCAAGTTCAGCTCTTTTTTGGACCTCTCCAAGTAAATCTTCAACCTGTCCTTTAACAGGCCTAATAATAACTTCAGGATCTACTAAACCAGTTGGCCTGATGATTTGTTCTGTAACATTTAGACTTCTTGAAAGTTCGTAACTACCAGGAGTTGCTGAAATATAGATAACCTGGTTTACAGATTGTTCAAATTCATCAAATTTGAAAGGACGGTTTTCTTTTGCAGAAGGAAGTCTAAAACCATAATCAACAAGGGTCTGTTTACGTGCCTTATCTCCATTATACATTCCTCTGATTTGAGGAACTGTTACATGTGATTCATCAATAATTGTTAAAAAATCATCTGGAAAATATTTAAGTAATGTATAAGGCATATCTCCCCAGTTACGACCAGACAAATGCATTGAATAATTTTCAATTCCAGGACAATAACCCATCTCCTGTAACATTTCCATATCAAATCGGGTCCTCTGCTCTAATCTTTGAGCCTCTAAATATTTACCTACTTGATTTAATTCCTTAAGTCTATCCTCAAGTTCATCATTAATATCTTTTAAAGCCTGGTCCATCCTGTCCTGACCTACAATAAAATGTTTTGCAGGAAATAGAGTATATCTTTCAAGAGATTCTTTTTTTCTACTTGTAACCGGATCAATTAATGAAATACCATCAATCTCATCACCAAATAACTCAATTCTGATTGGACTTGTACCATCTACAGGATTAATTTCAATAACATCACCACGAACACGGAATTGTCCCCTTTCAAAAGCCATATCATTACGCTCATATTGAAGATAAATTAAGCGTGATAGGATATAAGACCTGTCATATTCATCTCCTACTTGAAAAGGAAAAGCGAATTCTCCATAATCTTGAGGTGAACCTATACCATAAATACAGCTAACACTACTTACAACAATTACATCATCACGTGAAAGTAATGATTGTGTTGCTGAATGTCTCATAATATCAATGTCTTCATTTATTGAGGCTTCCTTATCAATAAAAGTATCACTTCGTGGAACATATGCCTCAGGCTGATAATAATCATAATAACTGACAAAATATTCAACAGCATTTTCTGGGAAGAAACCTTTAAATTCCTCATACAATTGTGCTGCCAGTGTTTTGTTGTGAGATATTACTAGTGTTGGCTTTTGAACCTTTTCAATAACATTTGCCATAGTAAATGTCTTTCCAGAACCAGTTACACCAAGTAATGTTTGTTCAGCTAAACCTTTATTAATTCCACTTGCAAGGGAATCAATTGCTTTTGGTTGATCACCTAAAGGTTTAAATGATGAATGTAATTTAAATTCCTTCATAATATCAAAAAATTTTAAAAATAATATGAAAAATAGTTTATGATTTAATTTACTAAGAAAAAATAGAATTAAAAACAAAAATGAAAAAAATAATTTTTATCATGTTTTAATTTTTAAAATTATTTATCTTCAATAAATTAAATTCTTAACTAAATTTCAATTAATACTTAGTATTTTATATATAACCTAACTTTTCCTAGCATGTGAAAACTAATATTAATATTTTATAAATCATCATCAATTCAATAATATTAATTATTAATTATTAAATAATAAAATATAATTAAATCAATTGTTTTCTATTTTAAAGTTAAAACTAACTGCAGTATAAGGCAACTCACAACATGGTCTAACTTTTTGAGCCTTATATACAACATTATCATATTTAGATAAAACCTCATTAACCTCGTCATTAATTAAATCTAACTCATCCTCATTATGAACACGGAAGTTACCTAAAAAAGTAACACCTCCACCTAAATTTAATATGGATAATTTGTCCATAACAAAGGGACAATTATGATTTTCTAATATTCGATTAATATTAGATACGACCTCCTCGTTGATTTGGTCTTTTTCTTCTTTACTTAACAACTAAAACACCTAAACATAAATTATATTTTAAAAAATAAATTGAATTATTAAAAAAATCCAACATAAATAAAATTATAAATATATTATATCTGAAAACATATAAATTTTTAAATTTTATTTTAAAACAACTAAAAATCTGAAATAAAATTAAGAAAAAATTTTAATAAAGTTAAATATAATGAAAAAATTAGAAAAAGAATAAAAAATAATAGATTCTTTTATAAAAAATAAAATAATAAATTATTTACTATTCAACTCTTCATACAAGTCTCTAGCATCAGAGTGTGATGGATTAATAGATAAAGCTTTTTTAAGGAAACTTTTAGCCCCTTCAGCATCCCCTTGTTCATTTAATATATCTCCTAACAAATACCATGCATTGGAAAAATTCTTATCCATATTGATTATTTCAACTAAAAGGTCTTTAGCCCTTGAATAATCTTTCATATAATAAAAGTCTAAAGCTTCTACATATTTATTTTCAACTTCACTAAATTCATCATTAAGTGATTCCTGTATTTGATTAAATAAATCATCATTATCATTAATTTCTATTTTATTTCTCTTCAAATCCTTATTCAATTGATCAATATCATCAATAATTATTATATCCTCTTTTTTATCAGACAGATTACTAAATATATAGTCAAGAATATATTTTGTTGCATTTTTATCCAATGGCTTATTATCATTTCCACATTTTGGTGAATATATACATTTAGGACAACCATCTTCACATTGGCAGGTATCAAGTA
>CAYQMW010000039.1:5608-14871 GCA_964418715.1 uncultured Methanobrevibacter sp.
CCAGATCGTAAAATACATCTATTGCCTTTTCACTAATACCTATTCCACCTTCAAATGCATCATAAATAAAAATAGTAGCTTCCTCTGTATCACTATGATAGTTGGTTGACATGCCTCCAATATCAAATCTATCACACATGGTATGAAGAGGAAACAATCCAATAAGGGAATGTTCTGCACCATGAAGACCACCTGCAAAGACATTTTTAATGTCAGGATATTTATCTTCAAGTTCATCTTTTATTTTCTCATCAACAGTAAACCATAACCCTTTAGTTTTAAATTTTAAAGGAGGAAGATTAAGTTTATATTGACCAATAAGTTTTGAAAAATGTATTTTATTATATTTTTTAAAGTTTTGAATAACCTCCAACAGACCAAAATGAACTGTAAAATTACCAATTTTAATATTTTTATGTTTTTCAAGAATATTAATATCAGTATCCTTTAAAACAGCAGTATGATATTCTACATTCTTCTTAATAACATTTACAAAATGTTTCTCAAAGTTTATATTATCAACTATATATGTTTCACTTTGATGAATTAAAACAGCACCTTCATATGCCTCATTGTAAACCTGTGATAATTCCATAACTTCAAGTAATTTTCCCCCACACATTATCATGAACGTATTGTTTGACAACTGATCTAGAGAATGGTTGAATGATGGACTATCATTTGAAGTATAATGGTACTGATTTTTAAGATTTTTATTTATATTTGGATTTTTAGATATTTCCTCTAATAAAAACTCTGATTCATTTTTATTTAATTCAGGTGAAAAGTCATAAATCTCCTTTTCATCTAGTGGCAATTCATTAGCAGCACAAATCAAATGAGCATTCAGAAGTATTTCATTCTTTAAATCTACAATTGCATTTTCATGACTTCGACCAAAGAAATATTCGGGATTATTCATAAAATATTGATCCAATTGATTTTCAAAAGCCACCAAAATAACTAGAGATTTATCATCTCCACGACCACAACGGCCACCTTGCTGCCATACAGAAACCATAGTTCCAGGATAACCTGATATAATCACAGCATCAAGAGTACCTATATTAATTCCAAGTTCAAGAGCATTGGTAGTTGTTACTCCCAAATATTTTCTTGTTTTAAGACCATTTTCAATTTCCCTACGGTCCTCAGGAAGATAACCTGCACGATATGGAGTAATTCTCTCTATCCATTTACTTTTATATTCTGCCATATCCCTCTTAGCCCAAAGTGCAATGAGCTCTGCAGTTTTACGTGATACTGTAAAACATAATGTTTGAATATTTTTTAAAAGTAAAAATAAGAAAATGAATTCGACTTCTTGATGGAAACTAGGGTCATTATCGCTTTTACGTTTGGTTCTTTTAAAATTCTTATAAGGATTATATAAAATAAAGTCTTTTTGACCACTAGGAGAAGCATCATTTGAAATAAGCTCAAACTCACAACCAGTTAATTTATATGCATGCTCAAGGGGATTTGCAAGGGTTGCAGATGATAATATAAACTGAGGAGAAGACCCATAAAAATTACATATACGTTTAAGTCTTCTAATTAAAAGGGCGACATTACTTCCAAAGATGCCTTTATAGTAATGAGATTCATCAATAACAATGAATTTAAGATTAGAATAAAATCTCTCCCATTGATGATGCCATGATAAAATATGATGTAATTGATAAGGATTAGTTAAAACAATACGTGATTTCTGCCTGATTCGATATTTTCTATTTTTAGGAGTATCTCCATCATAACAATTAGGATTAATTTCAATGCCCATTTCATCCTCATAGTTTAAAAGAACCTGAAGTTGGTCATTTTCAAGAGCCTTTGCAGGATAGATATATAGTGCTGTTGCATCATCATCTTCAATTAATTTATTTAAAATTGGTAAATTAAAACACAATGTCTTACCACTAGCAGTAGCAGTAGTGATTATAATATTTTTACCATTTTGAACATGTTCATATGAATCTGCCTGGTGAACATATAAACTAATACCTTTATCCTCTAGATAGTTAAGAATAATATCATTTAAACCATCAACCTTCTTATAACTAGCTTCATGAGCAGGTATGGTTTCTATATATTCAATTTTCTTTTTAAATCGAATATCATTCTTAAATTTATCAATTGGTAAATCATCCATATTATCTATTAAACCGTTTATATAATAAAAAATTTAGTTAAAATTACAAATTACTTTTAAATCTTAAATAATTTTTAAATTCTCTTAAAAAAATATAAATAATCATATTATAAAAAATTAAATAATAAATAAAAGTATTATAATATATTATATTATTAGATAAGTACTTATATTTAAAATTTAAATATTACTACGTAATAAATTTCATTAGATAAAATTAAGTGATGTGAAAAAATGACTGGAAAAAAATTATATCGTTCTGAAGAAAATAGAATGATTGCTGGAGTATGTGGTGGACTTGGTGAATACTTTGATGTTGACCCAACTCTTGTTAGATTAATAACTATTTTATTAATATTCGGAGTTGGATGTGGTTTATTACTTTATATATTAGCTTGGATAATCATTCCAAACGAAATTGACGTTGTCTAAATCCTATAGTTTAATAAAATATTAAAAAACACCATCACAATAATATGCTTTATTAAAGAAATAAGTTGCTTTAATATTAAATAATTATTAATTTTAATAAAAAATAAAAGAAACTTTAAAAAATAATAAAAAGGGGGAAAACATGATAAGTTATGATGAATTTGAGAATATTGTAGTAGAAATTCTTAAAAGAGACATATCCTCAAATCAAGACCAAAAATCAGCCATAGAAGCAGATTTAAATCAATCCCTTTTTATTGTAGCAGGACCAGGCAGTGGTAAGACTACTGTTATAGTACTTAAAATTTTAAAATATATTTTTGTAGATGGAATTGAACCAAAATCAATTATTGCAACTACTTTTACACGTAAAGCTGCTGATGAGCTTACAAGCCGTATCCTTGATTGGGGATATAAAATTAAAGATTATCTTTTAAGAAATATTTTAGAATATAATATGGAAAGTGATGATTTAAGAAAAATCGCACATATTGATTTTAATCTTATTTTAACAGGAACTATTGACAGTGTTGCAACTGAACTTATTAAGGTTAACCGGGAAGCTGGTACAAACCTACCTACCGTAATTGAGAACTATGTTGCACAATCTGCAATGACCAATATCGGTGTTTATTCTAATGACAGATATTTAAATACTGACCTGCAGGAATATGTTGGAGAATTTTCAGAATTTTCAGATACAATTAAAAATCCCTCTAAAATTGCAGAACAAATTCTTTCTATAAGAGATAAAATGTATTATAATTGTATAGATTTTGATGATGCTTTTAGAGACATATCAGATCCAGGGCAAATTCTTATAAAAGATGCTATACTTGACTATGAGAGAGAATTAAAATCAAGAAACAGTATAGATTTTCCAATGTTAGAAACTTTATTTTTGGAAAAATTAGACACAGAAAAATTTAAAGATTATTTGGACAATATTAAACTAATTCTTGTAGATGAATACCAGGATACAAATCTTCTTCAAGAGAAAATCTATTTTAAACTTGCAAGTAATGTAATTAAAAATGGTGGAAATATTACTGTAGTTGGTGATGATGACCAATCACTATACCGCTTTAGAGGTGCAACTGTAGATTTATTTACTAATTTTCCAAATCGTGTAAAAAGACAATTAGGTGTTGATGTAAAAGAAATAAATCTTAAAGACAATTACCGCTCTAGCGAAAATATTATTGATTTATGCAATCACTTTGCATCCCTGGATGGAGAATATCAAAATGCACGAGTTTCTCATAAACCACCTATAGAATGTCCTGTTAAAAATGATGATAAGAATATACCGATTATTGGACTTTTTAGAAATACACGGGAACTTTTAAGCCGTGATTTGTCAACCCTATTAAGCGAATTAATAAATAATGGAACTGTTAAAAGAGAAGTAAAATCAATAGTTGATTCCAAATCATTTGAACTCATCAATAAAATGGATGGAAATGAAAATTTATATAAAAAATCAAAATTATTTGATATGAAAAAGAAAAAGGATAAACAATACATCGAACTTAGCTTAGATAAAGATTCAGGTTCACCAAATGATATTGCATTTTTAACCTACTCTCCAAAAGAATACAGTGCCTCCAGAAAGTATAAATTTACACATGACCTTAGAAAAAACCTTGAAAGGCGTAAAGTCGATGTATTTAATCCTCGAGGTAAAGAAATCCATGATATTGATTCTGCAAAAATATTTTGTGGCCTTATCCTTGAGTGCATAGACCCTGATATGAAAATACAAAAGCAGGACAAATCAATTCCACTTTCTGCAATTAAGATAATGAGAAAATGGAGAGAATCAGCTTCTAAGTTTATTGATGAGAACCCTGAACCAACAGAACCAATTAGCCTTAAAGAATTTGTAGAACACTGGCAGTTAAGAAGACCCTATAATCTTGACAAATGGCCAAAATACACCAGGTTAATGGATCTTGCCTATAAATTAATTACATGGGTTGATTCACTTCAGGATGAGATTGAAGGCCTTGCTTATTTACAAGCAATATGTAAAACCATTACACAAACAGGATTTTTTAACGAATACGGCTCAACAATTTACTTTGACAGCCAAATTAAAGAGCAAAAATCAATAGATGAATTATATTGGAACATATTTATTCCAATTGCTAATGGAGGCGTAAAAGTAGATGAAGAATTATTTGAAACCCTACCCAATGACAGATTAAATATCATGAGCATTCACCAGTCAAAAGGATTAGAATTTCCACTTGTCATTGTTGATGTAGGTTCTGAATATAAAAAAGATTTGCAACAAACCAGTTATCAAAGATTTCCTTATAAAGGTGGAGGAGACTTTGAATTAGAAGATAGAATTAGAAAATACAGTACAGATTTTGAAATTCCAAAAAGAGAACAACTTGACCGTTCATTTGATGATTTGATTAGACGTTATTTTGTTGCATTCTCAAGAGCCCAAGATGTTTTAATACTAGTTGGATTGAATTCATGTATTTATGGATATACAAATAACAACCAACAAAAAACCATTCCAAATGTTGCATTAGGTTGGAATAGACATAAAGAATTTATAGGTTTTGATGAAATATATATGATTTAATAGGCCAAGCATTTAATTTATTTGAATTAAATCAGATATTAGAAATGAATTTGAATAACCATACATATGTGAAACGTAAAAATCTAAAGATTTTAAAAAAAAAATTAAAAATTATTAAAAAAAAATAATAATTAATCATAAATTTCAATAAAAAATATTGAAAATAGAAAAATTAAATAAAAAAAAGGAATTAAAAAAAAACGTTAATTAGGTGGATTATGAAAATACAGTCAAGGTCTAAACCATATTTTATACCAGAATATAGTCTTACAGGAGATCTTTTATCCTTTTTAACATGTAACCTTCAATACAGATATCAAAATAAAGGAACATTACCTCCTTCAATGCCTATTCAATTATGGTTTGGAGAATTTATCCATGGTGTTATGGAAGAAGCATTTCTTAAATGGGAAGATGGAAATCATGAATTCCCTTGGAGTTGGGAATTGGATATAAGACCTATTGAAGAAATGATAGATCAAAGATTAAGGTCAAGAGGCCTTAATTCCCCTCCAAGACAATTCTGTCCAGAACACCTACCTGAAGAAGCTATTGGAAAATATAAATTAGAAGACAATCCTTACCACAGAATAGCTAGTGCAAGAGCAGAAAAAGCTATTAATATATGGGGAAAGAACATATTTCCATTAATCAAATCAACCGAATTATTAATTAAAGGTATACGAGATATGCCAAATTATAATGATAAATCAAGCCGTTCCAATCGTTATGGAATAAATGGAGTAGTAGATGGATTACTATCAATAAATGCAAATGATTTAAAAACTATTTCAAACATAAATCCCGTACCTAATGATAATTCCACAGCCAATAATACATACAATAACCATAATTCAAATAATAATCAAACATCACTTGAATTATTCCTAAATCAAAATAATGATAATGAGAATAATAAAAAAAATAATAATGAAAAAAATAGTGAAAATGATAATATAAACCTATTTATTAAATCTTTAAAAGAAAATAAGCAATTAAATGAATTTTTCAACAAAGAAGACATTGATGATTTTGAAATAATCATAGATTATAAAGGAATGAAAAGACCTGCAATTGACAGTGAAACATATAAACATCATAAATGGCAGGTACTCACATACTCCTGGCTTAGAAGTCAGCAAAAAGATGCAAAAGAAATACCTGCAGGTGTAATATTATACTTGAATGAATTAGTACCATCAACCATGGATTTGATTGCTATAAAAGAGGATATAATAAATAAAAAGACTGATGTTGAGATTTCACAAAGTGATAAAGAATCATTATTTGAATGGGATGGAAGTGAAAAATATTATCCTACATTATCAGATGAATTTAGAATAAACAGGTCCATTAGAATTATTCCAATAAATAAAAATGAACAGAAAGATGCACTGTCAAGTTTCGATAAAGTTGTTAATAATATTGAAACATCCCTTATTAAAGAGGAAAATGGTTGTAAAATATCTGAGTCATGGACAGGTGAAGCAGATAAAAGAACATGTGATGCATGTGATTTTAAGATGATATGTCAAAAAAACAAGGGAGAACTTAATGACATTACAGTTCCATAACAAATTAAGAATTTGCACAGTAAATATTTTTAAGCACAAATTTATTGATGATTAATAAATTTAAAAAAAAGAAAGTAATGTACTAAAAAAAAAAATAAAAAAATAAATTAAAGAAATGAATAAAAAGTAAAAAAAAAAAAAGATTTAAGAAAGTTTATTCTTCATCTTTTTCTTCTGCAACTTCCTCAGTTTCAACAGTTTCATCTTCTTTAACTTCAAAGTCCACATCGACTATTTCTTCTTCATTAGCTTTTTTAGTTTCTATTTTTTCAGAAATGTCTTGATGGACTGCTTTAACTGTTTCTTTTACATTATCTTTAGTGTTTTTAACATCCTCAAGATATTCTGCTTTTTTAGCTTTTAATTTATCTTCAGCAATTTGTTTTTTAAGTCTTAATTCTTCGATTTTAACTTTTAATGCTTCTTTTTGTTCTTTTGATTGCTTTTTTTGAAGTTCAAAAATTTCTGCCTTATGTTTTGCTATTAATTCATCTCTTTCTATTTTTTGCTTTTTTCTTAAAGACACTTCCACATCATCATCTTCTGATGTGTCAAAGTTATTATCTGCATAATCAATAGCATTTCTTAAATAACTTTTAACAGATTCTTTTCCTTTAGAAACAGCATCTTCACCATTTTTAACATCTTCTAATTTAGAATTAGCTTTTTCTAAAGTTTTATCCATTATTTGATTTGCTTTTTCATCAGCAATAGATACATATTTTTTACCTAAATCTTTGGTGAGAGTTTTGAATTCATTATCATCATATTGTTTAATCATTTCATTACCATATTCATATGCAACTTTTGAAAGCATTAGACCTTTTTTTGCAATTTTTCCAAATACCATCTAATCACCATAATTAATTTGATTTTTTTAATTCCTCTAATTCACGAGCTTGTTTATTTTTTAAATCCTCTAATTCTTTAATTTGTTTTTTCTTTAACTCATATTCTGCATCAATAGACCCAGGATTATTTTCATTTAAAATTAAATCAGCCCTATCAACTGCATTTTTAAGTTGAACTTTTCTTTCGTTTTTTATTTGAGAAATTCTATCAGTACCGGACTTTGATTCCTCTAATTTGAATTTAGTTAATTCAATAGCCTTATCTAAAGTTTCATCAGCTTTACGTCCGCCAATTCTAATCCATTTCATTGTTAAATCATTGGTTAATTTAATCAATTCTGGATCAGTTAAGGTTTTTGCTTTTTGATAACCATAACTTGATAAAGTTTTACCAAGTTCAAAGCCCTTATTTACTCTATTAAAAATTCCCATAATATCACCAAAGAAAATTATTAACTAAAATTTATTATGTTTCTTTTATTTTAAATACTTAGCTATATTTTTATAGAAAATATAGAAAATTATAATTATTAAAAAAAATGGAAAATCAAAAATATATTTAAATAATAAAAAAATGGAAAAAATATAAGAAAAGTAATAAAAATTTAAATGATAACCTTATATAAATTATCAGAATAGAATAAAAGAAAGTTATGAATTTAAAAGACAGTGCTGTTAAATTATCTAAATTGCTTAAAAAAAAGTTCACAATTTTGAAGAAAATTCATTGAAAATACTTATAATTCAATATCCTGGAACTTTAAAATAGCTAATCTACCTGCTGTTGTTAAGACCAACTGATCTGGATTTATGTAACCAGAATTTCTTAAATCTCTAATATGATTATAAATCATACTGGAAGATAATTCTGTTTTTTCAGATATGTCCTTAACATTATCTACTCCTTCATTAATATAGAGCAATATTTTAACTTTATTTCGTGAAATATTATAATCAAATAAGGGCAAATCCACTATTTCATCATTATTAGGATCTAAAATTGTTAGTTTATAAATATCCTTAATAAATGAACATGCTGCATAAGATAAGGCCATGGATTGAATAGAGTTATTTTCAATTAAATGTACAATTACATCATTTTTCTCTTTAATTTCTTTTGATATAATATTAAATGTTTGAGAAGCTATTTTAAACATATCAGTATCAGGTATTTCTTTAATTTTTATTTTTAAAAATCTGCCTCGTTTTTTATATAATTCATCCATTATGTCTTTAATTTCTGGATAATCTTTATCATCAGTAAGCAGTACAACAGTTTCAGGTTCAAACTTATCTACTGCTAAAGATAATGATTTAAAATCATATATTGTAGAAATTAGTGTAACACTCATATTTATCACCAAGGCAATAATAATTTCATATATTCTATAGTTTAATTTTAAAAAAATATAAAGTTTTCTATAAAAATGTTAACTTATTCAAATAAAAGCCAATTTTTTTATAAAAAATATAAATTTAATAAAAAATTATTATAATAATAAACAAAATGTCAGTTTTTATTTGAATTTTATAATTATAAAAAAAAAATCTTATAAAAAAAATAACATTCAAGTTAAAAATAATAAAATAAAAAATATGAGTCTGTAAAATTTTATAGGCTTATTTAATTTTTATGTGATTTTGTGTCCAGT
>CAYQMW010000040.1:0-14731 GCA_964418715.1 uncultured Methanobrevibacter sp.
ACGCAGCTATTGTAAAAGTTAGACCTACCAAACCTATGGTTATTGAAAACGCTAGAGAAATTCCTCAAATGGGAAGATTCGCTATTCGTGATATGGGTCAAACTGTTGCAGCTGGATTATGTATCGGTATTGAACCAGCTAAATAGATTTAAAAATCTAAAATTAAGTATTTAAAGTTTTTAAACTTTAATTCTTAATTCATTTTTTTAAAATTTAATTCAGATTTTTTAGTTTTAAAGATTAATTTTTTTTAAATTAGAAATTCTGCAAATTATTTTTTAAAAAAATAATAATCTATTTTAAATATATTTTTCGTTTATTTTGGAGGAAAATTAATGAATCAACAAGCTAGGATTAAACTTACTGGTACTGATCCAGATAAACTTTCATATGTTTGTGATCAAATTAAAAAAATTGCAGAAAGAACTGGTGTAGACATATCTGGTCCTATTCCACTTCCAACTAAAAAATTAGTTGTTCCTACAAGAAAATCTCCAGATGGAGAAGGAAAAGCTTCTTGGGAAAAATGGGAACTTCGTATTCACAAACGTTTAGTTAGTATTGGTGCTGATGAAAGGGCTATGAGACAAGTTATGAAAGTCAAAGTACCTGATAATGTAAGTATTGAAATTGAACTTAAAAGCTAATTAAATAAATTAATAAATTAATTAATAGTTTACTAATATTAATCTATTTTTTAAATATCAATCATAAAGATATTTAATAAAATATTTTAATTATTAACTTAATTGTGTTATTTTTTCTTAAAAATAATTTTAAAAAAATACAAATCACATTATCTATTGTATTTTTTATTACTACTTATTTTCGAGCCGAGATAGTCTAGTCTGGTAAGGCGCAGGACTTGAAATCCTGTGGAGTAACCTCCTCCTGGGTTCAAATCCCAGTCTCGGCGTTTTATTCATTTTTATTATCTTATTTTTCTTATTTTTTCTATTTTAACTTATTCTACTCTTTTTTATTTATTAAATATTTATTCTTCTTTACTTTATTTTATTAAATATTAGGTCTCAAAATCTTTTATTCAATAAAATTTCCATTCGTAGTTATACAAACATTTGATAAAATTTAAATAAGTGTTTTATTTGCAAAAATAGATAAAATTGACTTATTTAAGCTTTTTTCATTTATTTTTTTCTCTATTTTCTCATGAGTTGAATTTTTATTCGATAGATTATATTTTTTTAAAGATACATTAAAATAATGAAATACCCATATTTTTAGAAAGTTTTATATTATATTCAATTCATAGATTTAAGTAATGCAGACTTTAAAATCTATGTTAATATCTGTATTATTTTATTTGATTTATAATTACAAATGAGTGATGATTGAAGTATTTACTAAATCATAGTAAATTCTTATTTTAAACTCAGTAATTATTAAAATCCTCAAATTCGCATAAAAGGAGGTGAAAATATAAAAAGCCGAAATGTTCTGTTAATTGGATTAATATTTATATTCTTTATTGGAATATCTGGTCTGTCAGCAGCAGATGGTTCAAACAATTCAACAGTAATCACAGATACACAAACAGTTTCAGGTGATGACTTTACCTCATTAAATGATACTATTTCAGAAAGTGACGAAGTAATATTAAATAATGATATAACTGCTAGTGACAATGAGAAAGATAGTTTTGAAGATGGAGTTACTGTTAATAAAACTGTTGTAATTAATGGTAATCATTATACTATTTCAGACAATGATTTTAACATAACCTCGATCCATGTTTTAAATGGAGGAAATCTAACATTAAAAGATACTCAAATTCATGGAACCATACTTGTAGATAACGGAGGATCATTAAATCTTATTAACTGTAGTTTACTTAATTTAGCTAAAAATATTACATACATTACTAATTATGGTGATATTACTATTGCTGATACCTCTGTAGCTGCTATAGATTTCTACAACTATGACCCAATCCTTATAGATAACTTTGCTAAAGCTAAAATTTACAATATGGATTTATATGGTTGGGCAAATGGTACTCAGAATATTATAAACAACTTTGATGATTTGCTTGTAGATACTGCAACCTTTTCTATAGGTACTAATGGTAGAATCATCTATTCTAAAGGTAAACTGGAAATAATAAATGCCAAATTCCCTAATTCCTATCATAACTTAAATGGGGGATTAATCTGTGCTGATGAGGGTACTGTTATAATATCTAACTCAGAGTTTTCAGATGTTATGTCTGGTGGTGGAGCAGTTACTAACATTTATGTGAAAGGTGATTTAAGATTATTTAATTCAGTTTTTACTGGATTAGTTTCACAAAATGCTGCTGTTGCTCATGTAGATGGTAATGCTATCATTAAAAATTGTAACTTTACAAACAACCAGGCTTGGACCAGTAATGGTGCATTTAATGTTAATGGTGATTTAAATATTGTAAATTCTAGTTTCATTAATTCCCAAGCTTCTGTTGATTCATCTATTGCGAGAGTTGGTGGGAACTTATTACTTAATAATGTAAGTATCCAGGATGCAAAAATAAATGCATTTAAGGTAGGCGGTCGTTTTATAGCTAATGGCTTAAATGCTACAAATATTGGTATTAATGCATGGGAAGCTTCACTTGTTGTTGCAAATGGAGATATATTTGCATCAAACTTTAATGTTGATGGGGCTGTTAGAACTCCATTTAAAACATCTGCTAAGGCATATCTTACAAATGGTATGGTTCAAAATGTAAATGGTAGTTATGTTCCAGCAGGTCTTCTTGCAAATTCTACAGAAGTGGTTAATGTTACTTTTAATCATGTCTATAATCGTGATGGTCAAGGTGGTGTTATCCGTGCTTCTGGCTCTGTTAAATTAGAAAATACTTCATTCAACGATACCCAATGTAATAATTGGGGTGGAGTAATATATACTGAAGCGGGTCAGGTAGAATTACATAATGTAAACTTTACAAATCTTCAATCCACTAATGAAGCAGGTGTTATTAACACATGGCAAAATGTTATTGGGGATAATGTATTAATTGAAAACTCAACTACCTTTAAAGATGGTGCAATTCATGCATGGAGTGTAAACATTGAAAACATTACATTTAGAAATTTACAATCTGAAAACCAGGCAGGTGCAATCTATACTACTGGTGGAGAAGTTTCACTTAAAAATGTAGTATTTGATAATGTAAGCTCTTTACATACTCTTGGTGGAGCAATCTATATTGCTTCTGGAGGAAACGGTAAAGTAACTATTGATAATGGTAATTTTACAAATATATGGGCATCAAATGATGGTGGTGCTATTTACACTACAAAAGGTGATGTAGAACTTAATAATGTTAATTTCAATAATGTTACCTCAGGAAACCTTGCAGGTGCTGTTGCTGCATACAATGGTGGTGTAACTGGTGAAAACATATCATTTATTAATGTGGATGCAAAAGGAGTAGGTTTGATCTTCTGTAATTATGTTAACTTAACTAATATTACTGTTATTAACACTTCATCTAATATTCAAGGTGGAGCTATTTATGCAAAAAGCTTTGCTGTCATCAATGGTGCTAAAGTTAACAATGTAACTGCATATAATCAGGGAGGTTTTATAGCTTCCGGTTCTTTTGTTGAAGTATATAACGCTGAGTTCTATAATGTACATGCAGGTAATCAAGGTGGTGTAGTTGCTTCTAATGGATATGTAATATTTAAAAATGTAACTGTTATTAATGCTACAGCTGGTCATCAGGGAGGTGTAATCCAGTCTCCAGCTTGGGTAACTTTAGATAATGTTTACTTTGAAAATGTTAACTCATCTAATCAAGGTG
Organism: uncultured Methanobrevibacter sp.; assembly: GCA_964418715.1. Lineage (GTDB taxonomy): Archaea > Methanobacteriota > Methanobacteria > Methanobacteriales > Methanobacteriaceae > Methanarmilla. Next base: position 3,812 of record CAYQMW010000040.1, read on the forward strand.
GAGCAGTCTCTGCAGGAGCTTATATTGTTGCACATAATATTACAGTTAAAAACTCAACATCTGATAATCATGGTGGAGCATTGCAAGCAGGTGCATATGTAGAAGTTTATGATGGATATTTTGCAAATACAAAATCCAATAACCAGGGTGGAGCTATTGCTTCAAATGCATACATTATAGCTAATAATATTACTGTTATTAATTCCACTGCTAAAAATCAAGGTGGTGCACTCCAGGCAAATGCATTTGCAATTGTAAATAATTCTTACTTTGAAAACACTGAATCTGGTAATCAAGGTGGGGCTATTGCTTCAAATTCATATTTCGTTGGTGAAAATTTAACTTTTAAAAATAATAATGCAACTAATATGGGTGGAGCAATTTCAGCAGGAGGTATGTTGAATATTACAAATGCTAATTTCACCAATACTCGAGCAGCTAATCAAGGTGGTGCACTTGCAACAAGTCAATTATTTGCATCAAACTTAAACTTCACTAATACTCAAGCTGGTTCTGGTGGAGGTGGTGCTATTGCAGCAAACTATGTTGTCCTAAAAGATGCAAACTTCATAAACACCACAGCTAATAAGGATCAAGGTGGGGCATTATCTGCATTAGGTTTCTTAAACCTTACAAATGCTAAGTTTATAAATACTAATGCGCCAAATGGTCCTGGAGGAGCTATTGCTGTTTCAGGTGGTTTAATTACCATAACAAATGTTTACTTTGAAAATTGTTCTGCAGCTAACTCTGGTGGTGCAGTTTCTGGTTATTCAACTGGAAACATAAATATGACTGATGTAATATTTAAAAACTGTAACTCTACTAATAATACTGGTGGAGCTATTGCTGCAGGAGGAGCATTATACATAAATAATGGTTTATTTGATACCTGTTATGCATACTTACCTGGTGGAGCAATATCTACTAATGTTGGATTTATTAACACTGCATTATTTATAAATTGTAACTCATCATCTAATGGTGGAGCAATTAATGCAAATAATTATCTTGATGCATTCCACACATTATTTATGGATTGTAATGCCAATAATAACGGTGGTGCTGTATATATAAGTAAAACTTCACTTTTTAATGATACAGTCTTTATCAATTGTTTTGCGAAAGTAAATGGTGGAGGATTATTTGCAAATAATAATTCAACTATTTTAAACAGTACTTTCCTAAACAACACTGCTAGTGAAAGTGGAGGTGCTGTATACATAGTAGGTACACCTTATTTCACTCAGTCTCAATTTATATTGAACCATGCAGATCTTGCATCTACAATATTTATGGACGGTAAAAATGGTATTATTAATTATAATATTATTGTTCCTGATGTAAACATTGCTGTATTTGTAAACGGTTCCTCTACACTTAAGAACTTAAACGATAATTGGTGGGGAAATAATATTTCTAATTATAATGTAAATCCATATGATATTGGATACACTAATTATAATGGGAAGAAATTATCCAGTTGGTTATTCTTAAATATTACATTTGATAATCCGGATAAGACATTCCTCGTTAAAGAGTTAATAGAAATGAAAGTTAATTTAACTGGTTCCTATGATAGTGTAAATGATGTAGTTAACACAATCGATGGTAGAAAATTACCACAAAACATTCCAGTAATCGTTTTAGCTACTCTTGATGGAAACATTAATGGTGAAACTACTGAGGAGATAGTTTATCCTAATATTCTTTATGATAAAATCATGAATGTTGTAAGTGACTATTTAGGTAGCGGTGAAAATAACCCATACCTTGCAGTAGAAAAACAAAAACCTAATGTTGAAGGATTGCTTACAGCTATTTTAAATAAAAATACTCTAAGAGATCTTGCAACTAGAAACCCATATGTTTTACTTAGTTTAGATAATGGTTATACAGATACTTTTGTCTTTGTACCAAGTAATATTCCAAATGCTACTGTTAAAGGACAGATATATCTTAACTATACAGAATACACTCTTTCTATAATTAAAAATGAGTCTAAAACTGTAAAAGTAGATGTTGATATTGAAACTGATGATGATAATAATGTTGTAGTTGTTACAAACATTACCAGTACTGAAGATGATGAAATTATTACTGAAGGTAATGTAACTATATCTATTAAAGATCAAAACGGTGATGTTGTTAAAAATGTAACTGTTCCTCTTGTTAACGGTACTGCTTCATATCCAGAATTAGGTATTGCTGTTGTAAATAATACTTTAGTATATAATACTGATTTAGATGCGACTAATGCTTATGATGTGGATATTCAGTTTACTTCATCTCAGTATGTTGATGCTGAAGCTGATGTTCATATTGATGAACAAATTGATGATGGTGGTAATGAGTCTGTAGATGATGGTGGTGATGAGTCTGTAGATGATGGTGGAGACGATGATGGTAGTGATGATAGTATTGATGATAATCCTGATGGTGATGATCCAATAGTTGATGGTGGAATTGATGTTGGTGAAAATAATCATAAGGATAACAATAAAGTTGCTTCCAATAAGGTAAAAGCTGGAACTAAAGAGAGTGAAGCTACAGGTTTACCGGTTGTTCCATTAATCATTGCACTTTTAGCAATTGTTCTTGGTGGTATTAGGAGAAAAGACTAGATGGTGTCAGTTAGTATTAATCCACAAAATTTAGAAATTTTTGAATTTAGTAAAATTTTTTACTAAATTTTTCCTATTTTTTTTAAAACTTTTTAATTTTCATTTATTTTTATTATTTTTATTATTTCATAGTAATTTTTACTTATTTTTATAAATTTGTACTAATTTTTCTTTATTTTTATTATCTTCTTATTTTATCATTCTTTTATCTGTTTTTATCTATTTTATTAATTTTTAAATTTACTTTTAAATTTTCTATTATTATTGCAATTTTTTATTTAAAATTATTTTTTTTATGATGAAAATGTGAAATAATAAAATACTTTAAATACATAAATACATTCATGGAAATTTCAAAAGAAGAGATGAAAGAATATATTAAAAAAATATATGCTCGTTTAGATAAGGTTTCACCGGTAGATTTTGACTGTGGACAGTTATGCGGTGAAGTCTGCTGTGTTTATGATCTGGATGAGGACGCTGAAGAGCTTGCATTATATCTGCTTCCTGGTGAAGAGTTAATGTATGAAGATAGTGATAGTTTTGAATTGTATTATATTGATTCATCTGAGATTAGATATCCTCATTCATGGAAGGGTCAAATATATTTGGTTAAATGTACTAATCCTCCTAAATGTGATCGTAGTATAAGGCCTATTCAATGTAGAACATTTCCACTTATACCCCATATATCTAAAGATGGTCAGTTTCATTTAATTGTTGATGAAGATGAATTTCCATATACCTGTCCTATTGTCCATGATGGTGTAAAACTTAATGAGGACTTCATTCTTGAAACTTATAAGGTCTGGCGTGTATTGGCACGTAACCCGCTTGTTTTTGATTTTATTGATATGGATTCAAGAAAAAGAGACAACTGTAATCGTGATTACAAGATAATAATTTAAAATAAATATCTAATTTAATAAAGATTATAATTTAAAAAAAGCAACTGTAATTATAAGAAAATAAACATCTAATTCTGTAAAATCAATAATTTAAAAGATATTATACTTTTTTTAATTAATTATTAGCAAATATGATTTTAATTAATCATATTTACTATATTATTTTATTTCAAAAACTTGAGTAAGTTTATTTTCTTCAACATACATATCCATGTTACGATTATTGAAAATATACAGGAAATAATTATTATTGGCGGATAGTAGTAATATCCAATAATTATGAAAATGACTGTAAATACAATATTTAAAAAGTATGTATTATAATTCTGGAATGCTTCCTGTAAGAATAAATTAGATTTATCAATTTTTTTCATTTCATATGTTGCAACAATTGAACATATGTTAATAATAATAAAATCAATTCCATATATACATTGCGGAACAAAACTGTTAAAGTTCATAGCAACATATGTTGTTAAGTACGGAATAAATGACAAGAAGAATAATCCGATAGATATAGACCAGATAGATTTATAATTGATCTTATCTACAATGGAAAATAGATTATATGTAAAGTTCCACACATTAAAACAGACTATAAAACTAATTGCATATGCTATAAGTTCAAGTTTTATTTCAAGCAGTGCTGCTAAGTTACCTCCTACCACAGTTGGAATTTCAAGGACAATAATTGTTATAATAATAGCAATTATCGCATCAATCAATGCTTCAAATCTTTCAGTATCGTCAATTTCTTTACCTTGCACTCTATTATAGATAATGCTTAATAATACTGCAAATAAACATGTTACATAAATCCCAGGTACATATATGGTATAGGATATTATAAAACCTGCTATTATAATGATTAGAGGCAGTAAAAAATGAATTTTCCTAATATGCAATTCTTCCAGTTTCTCATTAGACTTATTGGTTCCATAAATTACAACTACTGATATAATATGGGATATATTGGCAAAAAGAATTAGTAGCCCAAAAATTGTCTCAGCAGGTAAAGAATTCAAATTTAATGAAAGCCATGATGCAAAATAGGGAAATAGTGTAAATAGGAACATTGAAACTCCATATGAAATAAGGGCTTTATTATTTATATCATCAATATGTTGGAATAATTTCTGATTACTAAACCAAATATTAATAATTGATAAAAATACAATCAAATATGTTATAAAGCTTATATAATTTTGAGAAAAAGCTCCCCATGTCGGACCGGCAGGTTGAGGAATTTTTAATACTAAAATTTTTAGAACTATTGCTAAAACAGAATCATAAAAAGTTTCAAATCTATTTGTATTCATGTTTTTTAATATATTTTCGTTAATAAATAAATTTTATTTATTATGATTTCTGATTTTCACTCACAATGCCTATAGCTATATAAAAAAGATAATGATAATAAGGAGTATATACATACTATTATCATATTATACATACGCGCTGTCAATACACATTTATTGTCAATATTATACATAATATTGTCAAAATATAAATTTTTATCAATATTATTTTTAAAAAAAGATTAGGCAGCATATAAATAAATATTATCAAAACGGAGTTTTTATTAATGAAATTAGAGTACAAGGGTTTAAAATTTGTTATGGCCTGTTTAAATACCTTAATCCTTGTTGACATTATATTAATAACAATTGCTCTGATTTTTACACTTCCAGAAAATATTGATTTTACAATCAGAATATTTGATTTTTTTGTTTGTATAATCCTTTTAGTCGAATGGTTTTTTGAGTTATATATATCAAAACCAAGGTCATCTTATTTTAAACATGTAGATACGTGGTTATCATTAATTGCTTCCATACCATTTGATGTATTGCTGGCGTTTATTTTCCCTGGAACCGCTCTTTTAAGATATCTCAGACTTTTTAGAATACTTAGAATTATATTAATGTTTAATAAATTTTTCAATGTTATTGGAAAATTTTTAGATAAAACTAATTTGCATAAGATTTTAGCAGGGGTTGTTTTAACAGTAGCGGTATTTACAACTTTACTGTATTATTATGGTCCTTCCTATGGGTTATTTGACGATTTTTATTTTGTTATTGTTACTTTAACCACTGTAGGGTATGGTGATGTTACTCCAAAAACCTTTAATGAGAAAATAATTTCTATTGTTTTAATTGTAATTGGAGTATTTATATTCTCAACAATTATTGCAGCAATATCTTCATTTTTAACTGATCGTTTAGTAGGTAAGGATGAAGAAGAGGAGAATAATCGTATTAAAGAACTTATCAGTGAAAATCATGAAAATGTTATGAATGAGTTAAATATTGTTCGTGAGGAAAATAAGAAATTGAAAGACGAAATCACGGAATTAAAAGAACTATTTAAAAATAAGTAATGAAATAAAATTTGTAAAACATAATCAAATTAATTAATTAAATGAGTTTATTTAGGAATAAATATTGTAAAATAAGATTATTAAATTAATTTAATCAAATTAAATTAGTTAATGAGTATTTGGATAAATAAATATTGTAAAATAAGATTAATTTAAATAAATTTATTTAACTCTTCATCAAACTCTTCAATTGTACTGACCACAGTTTTACCACTTAGGCCTTCTATATGTGGCCTGTCAACTATGATTATTTTCAGGTTTAATTTATTTGCAGCTTCTATTTTTTCTCTAAATCCTCCAGTATCTCCACTTTCTTTTGTCAGTATGATTTTCGCATCTACTTTTTTATAAAGTTCAAGATTTTCATCGGTATGGATTTTCTTATCCTTATTTTTACTTGCAGTCATTGGAAATATGTGGCTTTCTATTATGCCAAGTTCTTCACATTTATCAAGTGATGATTTTACAGTCAGTACTCTGATGTAGAACTTGTCGGTAGGTACATATTTTAGCACACTGCCTGCAGTGTTAATTCCTCCAAGATGAAGAACATTTCCTTTAAATGAACTCTCTTCTATTAACTTTCCTGCCTCATCAAATGAATTTACATGATATACATTATCAAGGTTTATGTTTTCAATATCTTCAATATATAGAGACTCTCTTTCAAATCTGATAAATGGTATTTGTCTCTCGTTGACAACACTACATGCAGTTGCTGTTACATGCTCTGCAAATGGATGGGTAGCATCAATAAATAAGTCAATTTTATAATCATCAAGTACTTTGAGAATATCATCCCGTGGAAGTGGTCTTGATATAACTTCATTACTTCCGGCTTCTTTTGCAATACCTGCACCATATTCTGTGGTAGTACTGGTAACAAGATAAATATCAGGATATTTTTCTTTTATAAATTTAATTATCTCAACAGATTCGGCTGTTCCGCCCATAATAAATATATTCATGACTTTCACTTTTTTTTATTTTTCACTTAGTTGGGATTTTTAAGAAATGTTTTCCTCATAATAAATTCTGCAATGAATATACTTGAAGCTACAATAAATATCACTGCCCAGTCAATTAAATCAATTGCAGTTGTTCTAAATATTACTTGTAAAGGTCCGAAATATACAACTATTAATTGGAGTATAAATGATCCGATAATTGCATATATGAATGCCTTGTTTTTCTCTTCACTATTTGCCCTGTTGGTTATTGCACTAAACAGTTGATATATTACAAAGAGTGAAAATGCAACTGTCATTGCTTTAGTTACAGCGGCATTATATCCAAGGCCACTATTTGAGTTTAACTCATATCCGAAGACTAAAAGTGTACCTACAGCCATTACAAGCCCTGAGATAAATATGCGAAGGAGGTCTTTTTTAGTTATTATGTCTCCATTTTCTGCTTTACGTTTCATTATGTTTTTCTCTGGACCTTCGGCTCCAAGAGTTTGTGCCGGCGGGCCGTCCATAATAATATTAATCCATAATATTTGTATTGGATTAAATGGTAGAGGCATGTTTAAAATACTAGCTATTACTATTGTAATGATTGCACCTACATTTGTAGAGACCTGGAATTTTACAAATCTTCTTATATTGTCAAAGATTTTACGTCCTTCTTCAATTGCTTTTACAATTGTTGAAAAGTCATCATCCTGCAGAATCATATCTGCAGATTCTTTTGCAACATCTGTTCCACCACCCATTGCAACTCCAATTGATGCTTTTTTAAGTGCTGGTGCATCATTTACACCATCACCTGTCATTGACACTACATTGTCTTTTGATTTTAAGGTTTCAACAATCCTAACCTTCTGTTCTGGAAATACACGTGTATATACTTGAACTTCATCACAGATTTTTAGATATTCTTCATCTGAAAGCCCGTTTAACTCACGACCAGTTAAGACTCGACCATTAGTCAGTATGCCAAGTTCTTTTGCAATTGCTGATGCAGTGTCTTTATGATCACCTGTAATCATTATAACTTTTATTCCTGCACTTTTACATTTTGCTACTGCTTCTTTAGCATTTTCTTTTGGAGGATCCATTATCCCTATTATTCCACATAATGTAAGTTCACTTTCAATTTCCTCATCCCTCATCTCTTCAAGACTTTCAGCTGAATCAGCATCAATTGTTTTATATGCAAGTGCCAGTACTCTTAAACTATTGTTACTCATTTCTTCAATTTTGGAAACTATCTTTTCCTTAATTTCAGAGTCAATAATTTTTATAGTTCCATTATCATCTATATATTTGCATAAGTCTAGAACTATTTCAGGAGCACCTTTGGTATATGAGATTAATTTTGTATTGTTCAGTGTATCTGTAGAGGAATTATTTTCCAAATTATTATCAATTTCATTATCTAAAGTATAATCACCAATGCTGTAAATGGTGGTCATCATCTTACGGGAACTTGTAAGTGGAATTTCTGTAAGTCTTGATAATTTACTTCCTAAAGTGCTGGTATCATATTGACTTTTATCTGCAAATACAAGTGCAGCACAGTCAGTAGGATTACCAATAACTTCATCTTCTTTTAATATGGCATTATTACAAAGATAAGCACATTCATAACCCTTATTAGAATAAATTTCACTTTCACGTACAGTCATCTGGTTTAAGGTAAGTGTGCCGGTTTTATCACTACATATGATGTTACAGCTTCCAAGTGTTTCAACAGCAAGAAGTTTTCTAATGATTGCATTGGATTTAGCCATCTTCTGCATTCCAAGTGCAAGTGTTAAGGTTAAAACAGCAGGAAGTCCTTCAGGCACTGCTGCAACTGCAAGTGAAACTGCAGTCATAAAGTTTTCAACAAGATTCATTCCCTTAAACATTTGAAGTATAAATACAAGTATACAAACAATAACAGCTATTGCACCTAGGCTTTTACCTAACTTATCGATTTTTATCTGAAGTGGAGTTTCATCTGAATCTTCCTGGATAAGTTTTGCAATTCTACCAATGGAAGTATTCATTCCAATATTAAAAACAAGTCCTGTTCCTCTACCTGAAACTACAGTAGATTCCATGTATAAAATTTTATCCTCTAAATCTGTGTTTAAATCATCTATTTTGTTAATAACATCTATATCTTCATAATCCGCATTTTTGCTTACCGGATGGGATTCGCCGGTAAGTGAGGATTCATCGATTTCAAGCTCAACAGAGTTAAGAAGTATAATATCTGCAGGAACTTTGTCTCCCTCTTCAACACTTACAATATCACCGATTGTCAGATTTCTTGCATCAATTAATGATTTTTTACCTTCCCGTTTAACTATGGCAGTAGTATTTACTATATTTTTTAGCTCTTCCATAGCCTTTTCAGCTTTATTTTCCTGACGATAACCAATAACAGCATTAAATGTTACAACTACTAAAATTACAATTGAGTCTATAACATCACCAATGAAATATGCTGCAATTGCAGCAATAATAAGAAGTATAATAAGTGGTTCTATAAATTGTTTTAAAAATTTAATAATAGGGCTTGTTTTTTTATGCTCTTCAAGTTCATTAAAACCATATTTTTCCTGACGGTCTTTAACTTGAGACTCGTTAAGCCCCTCTATATTTGAATTATATTTTTTTAATATTTCATCGGTTTTATTCATGTTTTCACTTTTAATAGCATTAGTACTTCAATTATTAGAATAATTGCTCCTAATAATTAATCTTATTTGGATAAATTTCACTCTGTTTTTTTTAATATTTATATTATTTATTAGATTTTATTTATAAAAAAATTATCTAAACTATTAAGATTTAGATTAATTAGATTAAGTTTTTTAAATTTTATAAAATTAATAACAATCAGTGTATGTTTTATAAAGATTATCTAAAGTCATAAAAATAAAAACTAGCTTTTTTATAATTTTTAAGTTTCATTAAACTTAATTTTCTACTTAAGTTTTCTCCAGTTAAAGGTTTAATAATTAGCTGGCATTTAATCTCTTTTGCAAGATTAAAAATATATGGTTGAAGTTCATTTGGAGGTCTGATAGAATACATCAAATCAATATCTTTATATAACTCATAATTGGGATTTTTCAAATCATCTTTAATAATATCTTCCCTTGTAGGTTTAATGTCTGTTTTAATAAGGTTAATATTATCATATTTTTCAATAATCTCACTTAGCTCGTAGAAATGGCCTATAGCAAGTTCTGCTACATTAAGATGATCTTCATCAATAAGTTTTGAAACATACTCTCCAAAATCATTCCACATTTCATTCATCCTATTTTTTTAATACTAATATCTTTATTTACAATATGTTATAATATTAATTTTAAGTTTTACATCTTTAAAAGGTATATGTTTTTTCTTGATTTTGCTCTCAATTGCTATGAATCTTTGAAAAGCAATAGTTTTTATCTCAAACATCCGATTGGAATAATTTTAACTCCGTCTGCTCTGGTGTAAGCAAATTCTCCGCCGGTGATTATGGCTAAAAAACTTGGTTTTATCATTCCATTTTCCAAATTCTTTTTATTAATCAGGTCATTTATTTTTAATAAGTTTTCAGCACCTTTTTCCTCTTCTTTACTTCCTAATTTAAATTCTATTAATCCATATCTTCCATCACATAAATGTAATACACAATCAACTTCTAAACCGTATCTGTCCCTATAATATGAAACAACACCATTTGAAGGACTTGAATAAATTATTAAATCTCGAATACATAAATTCTCAAATATAAATCCAAACGTATTCAAATCTTTCTCTAATGATTGAGGATTTAAATCTTGAACTGCAACAGCAATTGAAGGGTCGATGAATTCTTTTTTCGTAGTTGACCTAATTGCTGATTTGGACCTGATGTTAGGGGACCATGCTGAAATATCATCAATTACAAATAATTTTTTCAATGCATCAATATAGGAATAATAAGTACTTTGGGATATATCTTCAAAATTGGTTTGTCCAGGGGATTGAACCGGATCCACGCTCCTGCTTCTTTGTTGTAGTCCCCGATC
>CAYQMW010000041.1:0-2209 GCA_964418715.1 uncultured Methanobrevibacter sp.
TAAACAAAGCATCTAAACAATTATCAAAAAATATTTTAATTAATTTAATAAAAAATTAAAATAAGTATTTAATAAAATTTATAAGAATTTAAAAAAATTCATAAATTAATTAGAATTTAAAACTTAAATTCATAAATTAATTAGCTTAATTAAGAGTGATAAAATATGAAATCAATAGCTGTTAATGGAATTGGAACAATTGGTAAAAGGGTTGCTGATGCAGTTTCCGCACAAGACGATATGGAAATTGTAGGAGTATGTAAAACAAAACCGGATTTTGAAGCATTCTGTGCAATAGAAAAAGGTTATGATTTATATATGGCAATACCTGAAAGAGAACAATTATTTAAAGATGCTGGAATTGAAGTTGCAGGAACTGTTGATGATATGATTGAAAAAGCAGATCTTGTAGTTGATTGTACTCCAGGTAAGGTTGGTAGAACAAACCTTGAAAAATATAAAAAAGCAGGAGTAAAAGCAATCTATCAAGGTGGTGAAGACCACGACCTTACAGGCGTATCCTTCAATTCATTTTCAAACTATGATAAATCTTATGGTGCAGATTATGCACGTGTTGTATCATGTAATACAACTGGTCTTACACGTACCTTATTCCCAATAAGTAAAATTGCAGATATTAAAAAAGTAAGAGCTGTAATGGTTAGACGTGGTAGTGATCCTAATGAAGTTAAAAAAGGACCAATTAATGCAATTGTACCTAACCCTCCAAAAGTACCCTCACACCACGGCCCTGATGTAAGTACTGTTATGGACAACATTAACATTACAACTATGGCACTTCTAGTACCTACCACCATTATGCACGAACATAATATTATGGTGGAAATTGGAAATGATGTTTCCCGTGATGATATTATTGATGTTTTAGATAAAAGATCAAGGGTCATTCTTGCTGAAGCTGCTATGGGACTTGGTTCTACTGCTGAGCTTATGGAATATGCAAGAGAACTTGGAAGAAGTAGAAATGATTTATATGAGATTCCAGTATGGAAAGAATCTATTAATGTAGTTGATAATGAAATCTTCTATATGCAAGCAGTACATCAGGAATCTGATGTTGTACCTGAAAATGTAGATTGTATCCGTGCAATGCTTGAGATGGAATCTGATAATGAAAAATCTATTGCTAAAACCAATAAAGCAATGGGTATTTTATAAATAATTTATTTTTTTTATTGATAAGTTAAATTATTTTATAATTTAACTTTTAAACCTAAATCTAAATCACAGTTATTAAAATTGTTCCATAGAATTGTTTTAAGAGTATCTTAAGACTAATCTTTAAGAATAATAACTTTGATTTAGACTTGCTTTTTTTATAATTTTTATATAATTTTTAAAATTTAATTTAAAATTAAGTTAATTTTGTGATTTATATGGATAAAGTGATTTTTGGACCAGCAGGTAAACCAAAGGAATATAAAGGTCTGGCATATGAAGCTTGCGGATATTTAAATGAGCGAAGGTTATTTGCCTATGAATACCAGTCAACCCATGGTCTTAGAATAAAAGAAGATAATGCAGCTAAACTCAAAAAAGATGCTAAATTAAATAAGGTAACTGTCTCAATGCATTGTCCTTACTACATAAATATGTGTTCTAAAGATCCTGAAAAAATTGAAAATTCAATAAATACATTATACAATTGTGCAAGAATAGGTGAATATATGGGAGCATATAGACTTGTTTTTCATCCAGGATACTACTCTGGCAGACGTCCTGAAAAGGCTCTTGAGATTGCAAAAGAGGCCTATAAAAAATTAATAGATAAATGTAAAGATGAAGGCCTAGATGACTTTACCTTTGCACCGGAGACCACTGGTAAAAAATCACAACTTGGAAATCTTGATGAAATAATCAATATGTGTGAAAGTTTTGAACATTTTGAACCAACAATAGATTTTGCCCATGTTCACGCAAGAGATTGTGGAATTTTAAATAAAAAAGAAGATTATAATTTTATATTTTCTAAACTTGAAGACCATTTGAATATTGAAAGATTACACTGTCATTTTACAACCATTGAATATACAGATAAAGGGGAGAGGAAACATCATACTTTAGAAGAAAATGATGACTATGGTCCGAATATTAAAGATTTACTTAATAATTTAATTGAAAATGGGTGGAATGCAAGTATAATTTGTGAAACTCCTAAACTGGATTTAGATGCTATAAAAATGGCTTT
>CAYQMW010000041.1:2219-14683 GCA_964418715.1 uncultured Methanobrevibacter sp.
GAACATAAATTAAAAACTATATAAAATTTATTAAAATTCTTAAATAAATCAATATAGAATTAATATAAATCTAAATAAGTTAATAAATAATATATGTATTAAAATTAATTATATTCAACTGAATAATAAATAAACTATTAAAATAATAATACATAATAAGCCATTTATTAAAATAATTTAGTTAAGTTTATATATTATAAATTAAAGAAATAGTTTTACTAATAATCAGTCTTTAAGATTGTTAGGATTAAAAAAAATTATTTAAAAAAAAATGGAAAAAGTGATTAGATATGAAAAGTGAATTACCACTCGCTCCTGTTGGAAGGATCGTTAAAAACGCTGGTGCAGAAAGAGTTAGTGAAGACGCTAAAGAAGTTCTCGCTGAAAAATTAGAAGAATGCGCAATTGCTATTGCTAAACAATCTGTAGCTTATGCAAAACATGCTGGTCGTAAAACCATCAAAGCTGAAGATGTTAAATTAGCAAAAGCAGCACTTTGTAAATTATAAGTGCATTCTAGTTAATTCTAGTTATCTAGAATTAACTTAAACTTTTTCTCACTTTATATTTTACTTAATTTTAAATCTTAAATAACTATTTTTCTAAAAAAATCCATCTTAATTAAATAAATTCCTTTTAGATTAATTAATTACCTGTTTTTTACTTGATAAAATATGATTTTATAATATTTCATATTATTTTAATAATATTTTTCTAGTAAATTTTTAAGTAAAAAAAAATTATATCTAATCGTAACATTAATAAATACTGAACATATAATATATTTTTTAAACTTATTTTGTAAAAAGTAAAAAAAATTATTTTAATTAAACTTATTTAATAATCAAAAACATATTTAGAATTAGTGAAAACATTAGAATTTTTCTAAAAATAATTATAGAAATTAAATCATAGTAGGTGTATTCTTGAAATCAAAAAACAAAAATCCTGACATAAAAATGACCAATGTTAAGAAAAAAGCAAACCCTACACTTGAAGAGGTCGAAGCGAAAAAAATTAAATTAGAAGCTGTCGGATATCCTTTTAATTTTAATTATATTGAATCTTCACAACTTGAAATTTCTGATAAGAAATTATTCCAGGAATATGCTAAAGAACAATGGTTAGGTTTAGAGGTAAAAAAAGGAGGATTTCTATTTGACCAGAAAATTATACCTGACTATGGATTTAAAATTTTAGAAGTAGTTCCTGAAAATTCAATAATTACAGAAGATACTAAAATCACAATTATTGACAATGAACTTACCACTAAAGAGGAAGTATCTCCTTTAAAATATCATGTAAGTTTTGATGATATTATTGGACAGGAAAATGCTAAAAATAAAATAAATATTATTAAAAGATATATGGAAGAACCAGAAGCATTTGGCGGATGGGCTCCACAAAATGTATTGTTTTACGGCCTTCCAGGCACTGGTAAAACCATGCTTGCAAAAGCTTTATCAAATAATTTAAACATTCCATTATATTTAGTTAAAGCAACAAGTTTAATAGGAGATCATGTTGGAGACAGTGCACGTCAAATACATGAATTATATGAAAGTGCATCTAAAAATGCACCATCATTAATATTTATTGATGAAATCGATGCAATTGCACTTCACAGACAATACCAATCTTTAAGAGGAGACGTTTCAGAAATTGTAAATTCCCTATTAACCGAACTTGATGGAATAAACCCAAATGAAGGTGTTGTAACAATAGCTGCAACAAACAATGTTGGCTTTTTAGATGCTGCAGTTAGAAGTCGTTTTGAAGAAGAGATAGAATTCACACTTCCAAACACTAAAGAGAGAAAAGAAATTCTAGAGAAAAATATTGAAACAATGCCCATAAAAGTAAATATTAATATTGATAAAGTTGCTAAAATGAGTAAAAACATGTCTGGGCGAGACATAAAACAAAAAATCCTTAAAACCTCATTACACCATGCATTCAGTGAAGGTAAAACTGAAATAAACATGAAAGATATTGAATATTCTTTTAAACAGTCAAAAGTTAAAATTCAAAATGAAGTTAAGGATATGTATGAATAGATTTTAGACTCTAAAATAAAATATTCTATTTTTCCCCACCAATTTGTTTAAATTTTTTCATCAATCTAATTTTTCAAATATTTCATTTTCTAGGCATGATTTTAAGAGGAATATTTTTATATTGATTAAAAATTTTTAATTTGTAGTTAAACTCTTTCAAGATAAAGATATATTATATTTAAATATATAATTAATATAACTCTAAAACAATGCCTTTCTTAAAACTTTTTTTCTTAAAATTCAATATAAAGACTATTTAAAGCTAAAACAATTAAATTAAAATGGAGAATACTTATTTTAACCAAATAAACAGATTTATATCTTATCAATAACAAAAATTATTATAAAATCATAATAATGGAGAAGATAGATTTGAAATTTTATAAGATAAGTATCCTCTTATTATTTCTATTAATTTTTTCTATCGGTGCTGTTTGTGCCGAAGATGTAGACAACACAAATATTGATTCAACAAATGATGTTCTCGCAGTTGATTCAACAAATGGCGAGGATGCATTTGATTCATCAGCCCTTAGTGAGAATAAGTTTGATTCAGAAACTGAGAATACTGAATCCAACGGTGAAAAAACTTATGATGATTTATCAAATTTAATTAACTCATCTACATCAGATACAATAGATTTAAATGATGATTATACATATAAAGCAGAAAAAGATACACAGAAAATAATTATTATTAAAGATAAGGTAAATCTTGTTTTAAATGGTAATGGACATACCATTGATGGTAGTGGTATTGCAGGTCTTTTTAAAATAAATAATTCCACTATTACTTTAAAAAATTTAAATATTATAAATTGTAATAATAGTGCAATAATTTTAAAGGATACTCTTTTAAACACCATTAATGTGACTTTTGAAAATAATACATGTTTAAATGAATCAGAAGAAGGAGGAGCCATAGCTGCTTTAGAAAGTACTATTACAAGTACTGACGATAAATTTATTAATAACTCTGCAAAATGGGGTTCTTCCATATATTTATCTTATTCCAAATTTAATGGAAGAGGCGACCTGTTTTTAAATAGAGATCCAGTTATCTGGTCCATGTTATATGGTACTACTTCTGAAATAACAATTACCGACAGTGTTTTTGCAAATACAACTTCAAAATATGCAACTGCAATTTATAATGATTATGTAACCACTATTAAAAGGTCAAAATTTATTAATCTTTATGCAAATCTCACTGGAGGAGCAATTGCAATTAAGGGAGATAATTCTTTAGAAAATTCATCAACTACAACTATAATAGAAGAATGTGATTTTATTAACGTTAGCTCCCTCAAAAATGGAGGAGCTCTTTATTTAGATATTCCAGGTCCTTTTGGTATGCCAGGAGGAGTTTTAATAAACCACACTAATTTTATTAACTGTACTTCTATGTTTGGAGGAACATTGTTACAATTAGGAGGTACTTTAAACATTATTTATTCAACATTTGAAAACAATACTGGATTAATTAGTGGTGGAGCAGTTTATACCTCAAATACAACCACTTATGTTGGAGCATGTAATTTTACAAATAATAAGGCAGAAACACTTTATGGTGGAGCATTATTTATTGATTATGGAAGCCTTGAATGTGAACTAAGTAATTTTACTAAAAATTATGCAGTAGATGGAGGCGGAATTTATATTTATGATAGTGTTTACACTATTGAACAATGTATTTTTACAGATAATGGTGAAGCAATTTACACCTGTTATGATTCAAAAGGATCCTATCAAAAAAATAATAAATTTAAAAACAACGATAAAATTGTTCTTGATCAGGCATTCCTTGCAACTTATGTTGATCAGAGCGGAAAACAAATTGTTCTAAATCCTTTAAAAATTGAAGGTTCACCTAGTGACTCATACTTTAATCTAGCAAAACAAGGATTAGTAACTCCTGTTAAAGACCAAGGAAATATGGGTGCTTGTTGGACATTTGGTATTGCTGGTGCTTTTGAATCTGCATTTTTAATTGCAACAAATATTACCTTAGACATTTCTGAAAATAATATTCAAAATCTAGTATTAAGATATTCTGCTTATGGAGACCTTAATTCTCTTGAAAGTGGAAATTATTTAATGGGTGTAGGTTATATATTAGGATGGTTAGGAGTAATTTCAACTGAAAATGATGTATACGACGAACTTGGTAAAATCTCCCCGATTATATTTGATGAAAATGCATATCATGCTTTTGATGCAATTTTTGTTGACACTTCATCTCAATCTGATTTAAAAGAATCATTAACCAAATATGGTGCTTTGGATATATTTATATATGGAGCTAATAAAGATTCAGATTATTATAATCCTGATACCTATGGACTATATTATAATGGAACAGTTCAAGGAAACCATTATGTGACTTTAGTTGGTTGGGACGATAATTATTCAGCAGATAATTTTAAAATTAAACCTGAAGGTAATGGTGCATGGATTTGTAAAAACAGTTGGGGAACTGACTGGGGTGATGAGGGATACTTCTATGTATCTTATTATGATAATTCTCTTAAAGTAAATGCTACTACAATTGGATTTACTTTCAATAATACTGAATTATATAACAAACTTTACCAATACGATGTTTGTGGATTTTCAGAGAAATATTATTCCATGACTTCAGGAGACCAAATAGAATACATGAATGTATATACCTCAATTGGTGAAGATTTAATTGCAGCAGTAGGAACTTACTTTGAAAATGCAAATTCCGACTACAACATAACAATTTATGTTAATGGTAGTGAAATGTATTCACAATCAGGCAAATCTGCATTTAGTGGTTTTAATACAATTAAATTAAATCAATACGTATTCATTACTGAAGGCGATATAATATCTGTTAAAATTAGATCTGCTTCTGCACCTATTCTTGAAAACTCTAGGATAATTTTCCAAAAAGATACATCCTTTATAGATATTGGCCAAGGTATGCAAGACACATCTAATAAGTATCTTGTTACTATAAAAACATATACAATTAATAATACAGCTGCTATTAACAATCTTAAAGAATATTACTCCGAATTTAATGAATTTGCAATACTTAGTGATTATGAAGATCTTGTTTTAACTTTAAAACAGAACGGAACAACTATTGCTAGTGCTACTGTTAAAGATGGAATAGCTGATTTCGGTATTGTTTTAAACCCAGGAATGTATGCATTAGTTTATACATTAAATGACAAGACTCTTATAAGTAATGTTGAAATAACAAACACAATACAAATTCCTAATGAAATAACTATTGGATACAATACTTTGTTAACAGTTAGACCAACATTTTTCGATGATTGGAGTAATGAGTTAAATGGTGTTGCTGTCAAATATAAATTTGATAATGGAAAAGAAGGAACTGTTTACACCAATGAAAGTGGTGAAATCGTAATAGAAGTTAGCCAAGGAACTGCTATAGGAACACATAAATTATGGTTTAACAACCCAGTTACTGGAGAAAATTTAACAGTGAAAATATATATTCTCTCTAGATTTAGTGGTAACAAAATATCAACATGTATTATAATGATGGAAGCAAATACAGTGTTCGTATTATTGGTAATGATGGCGAATATGTAGGAGCAGGTGTAGTTGTAACTATTAAAATTGGTTCAAATACATTTAAAATAAAAACTGATAAAAATGGTTATGCAACACTCACAATTCCAAATACCATAACTGCTGGTAAACATACAATTACTGCAACTGTAGCAGGTCAAAGTGTTAAAAACACCCTTCAAGTAAAACAAGTATTAAAATCAACTAAAACAGTTACAGTTAGAAGAACCTCTAAATCATTAGTTTTAAAAGCAACCCTTAAAGGTAAAACTGCATTAAAAAATAAAGTAGTTAAATTTAAAGTTAATGGTAAAACTTACTCTGGAAAAACTAATTCCAAAGGATTAGCAAAAGTAACCATTAAACAAAAAGACCTTTTAAAACTTAAAGCTGGTAAAAAATACACTGTAGCAATTAGTTACCTAAAAAATACTATTAAAACAACATTAAAAGTTAAAGGTTAGATTTTATTCTAACCTCACTTATTTTTTTCGTTCAGGATAACATCTAAATCTTTTCAATTAGATATCACAAAAACTTATTTTTTTAATAAATATCTTCAACACATATAAAAGAAGAATAAACTTTACTAATTTTATAATAAGAATAATATTAAAACTAATTTTTAAATAAGAATAAGTTAAAATCAATAAAATAAAAAAACAACATCATAATTAAAAGTTAGAAAAATAACTGAATCTAAGTAAAAGTTAGAAAAAATAAGTAATAAAATAAAAAATAGAATAATTTAAGGATTAGATCCTCAAACTAGTTTTTAATATATTTTTTTAAGTCATCTGCTTTATTGGTTTGTTCCCATGGCAAATCAGGATTACCAAAGTGACCATATTTAGCAGTTTGTTTATAAATTGGGCGTCTTAAATTAAGAGTATTAATAATTCCAAGAGGAGTTAAATCAAAGTTTTCTCTAACTATCTCTTCCCAGGTAATACTGTCCCCAATATCTGCACCAGTACCAAAGGTATCTACCATAATACTAGTAGGTTCTGCAACACCAATAGCATAAGACAATTGTACTTCACATTTCTCAGCAAGTCCACTTGCTACAATATTTTTTGCAACATATCTTGCCATATAACATGCACTTCTATCTACTTTAGTACAGTCTTTACCTGAAAATGCTCCACCACCATGTCTTGCATATCCACCATAAGTATCTACAATAATTTTCCTACCTGTTAAACCAGCATCTCCATGAGGACCACCGATTTCAAATTTGCCAGTAGGATTAATATATTCTCTAGTTTCATCAGTAATGTATTCTTGAGGAAGAACCTCTTTAAAGACATAATTTCTTATATCTTCTTTTAAAGCATCCTGATTTTCAGACATTGTCTCATCATGTTGTGTTGATAAAACAACAGTTCCAAGTGAAACAACATTACCTTCAGCATCATAATTAACAGATACTTGAGCTTTTGCATCAGGTCTTAAATAAGGAAGAATCTTATCTTCTCTAAGTTGAGTTATTTTATTGGTTAATCCACGAGCAAGATAAATTGGATATGGCATATAGGTTTCAGTTTCATTGGTTGCATAACCAAACATCATAC
This sequence comes from uncultured Methanobrevibacter sp., assembly GCA_964418715.1. Taxonomy (GTDB): domain Archaea; phylum Methanobacteriota; class Methanobacteria; order Methanobacteriales; family Methanobacteriaceae; genus Methanarmilla. The sequence goes on from CAYQMW010000041.1 coordinate 9,424, forward strand.
CTTGATCTCCTGCACCAATTGATTCTTCTGCATCGTCTTCATCACGAACTTCAATAGATTCATCCACACCTTGTTTAATATCTGCAGATTGTGCATGAAGTAAATTTACAACTTTACAAGTATGACCATCAAATTTAATTTCAGGATTATCATAACCGATTTCAATAATTGTATCTCTGATAATTTTTTCAACATCAATTTCTGCAGTAGAGGATATCTCTCCAAATACCATACAAAAATCAGTAGTTACACAAGTTTCACAAGCAACATGAGCATATGGATCTTCTGCCATATATGCATCCAATACTGCATCAGAAATAATATCTGCAACTTTATCTGGGTGTCCCTCAGTTACAGATTCAGATGTAAATGTTCTATATACTTTACTCATTGTTTATCTCCTAAGAAAATTTTAAAATAAAAATAAAAATTAAAATAATTTTAAAATAATTTTTTAAATATTTCTAAATATTTTTAAATAATTTTAAATATTTATTATCTGATTTTTTAAATAATTTTAAATATTTATAGAATTTTAATATTCTAATTTTTTAAATATTTCTAAATTATTTATTATCTAAAATTATATTATGCTTTTTAAATATAAAATTATTTCTTTATTGACTTAAATATAAAAATTTTTTAGTGAATTTAAAAAATTTATAAAAATGGATAAAATAATTAAAATAAATATAAATCATCATAAATAAAAATAATTAAAATAGGTTAATACTATTTAAAAAGAAATTAAATGGGTTGTTTTATAAATAATAATTTAATTATTTTCATTTAAGAAAAATATCTCTGCAGCCCTGATTAAATCTTCATCTTCATCACGAGCAGCGTTTTTAATATTTTGTGAAATATCATAAAATATTTTATTGACAATTGAATTTGTCAAATTTTCTATGATTTTGACACTGCCCTCTACATCAGCCATCTTTACGATAGCTTTTTGTGATTCACGTTGTCTTATCTCTTCCATAGATGACCTTAAATTAGCAAGTATGTTATCAATTTCCATTATCTTGAACGAATTTTTAAGTAAATCCATTTCATATTCAATAATTTTTTCAGCTTCTTCAACTTCTTTTTTTCGCTCAAGTGTAGTTTTCTCTGCAATCCCTCTTAAGTCATCAATATTGTATAAAATAATACCCAACTCTCCAACATCCTCTGAAACATCACGAGGATTAGCAATATCAATAACAATAGATTTATCATTAGGTTTAAAATTATCATCCTCTTCTTTAAGAATATCTATAGCTTTTAAAAACCTATCTTTTGTAATCAGTTTATGTGGAGAACCAGTAGCACTAATAATTACATCAGAAATGGGAAGGAATTTATTTAAATCATCAAAGAATATTGCCTCCCCACCTAATTCATCTGCTAATTTAGTTGCCCTATAATAAGTACGGTTTGCCACAACAATAGCTTTAAGGTTTTTCTCAGCTAAAGCCTTAGCAACAAGTGCACCCATTTTACCAGCACCAATTACAAGAACAGTCTTATCTTGAAGATTACCTAAATGTTCTTCTGCAAGGTCAACTGCAGCAGAACCTATGGATATGTGGCCTTTATTAATATTAGTTTTATTTCTAACTTCCTGACCAACATGAATAGCCTTTGTAAACAAGGTGTCTAAAACCTTACCTAAATGACCTTCCTTCTCTGCCTTATTTTTAGCATCTTTAATCTGACCTAAAATCTGGTCTTCACCTACAATTAAAGACTCCAAAGAAGAACTCATTCTAAATAAATGGAAAACAGAACAAGAACCAGTTTCTACAATGATTTTATCATAATCAATTTTATCTAATATATCTTCAATACCGAAAGCATCAGAGTGTATATAAAATTCGTGTCTATTACAGGTAGAGATTTCTACATATTCGCTAACATTAAATTTATTTTTAAAATTAATAAAAATTTCCTTTAAATCGCCATAAACACTTTCCATAGTTATAACATCAGTTGTTTTATGATCTACACGAATATTAATAATCAATTCAATTCCCCATAAATTTGAATACTTTTAAATATCATTATATAAGAATATTTAAGGATTTTGTAAAAATATTTAAAGATTTTCTAAATTATATATGACTATGTTTTTAAAATAATATAAGTTTTATATAAATATAAACAATTACAAATCATCAATGTATTTTTCAACTTCTTCTTTTGCCTTATCAATGTTTTCATCTTCTAAAAGTTTAATAATATTCTCATTTTCCAATATTTCATATAATACTTCACGCCTTCTTTTTGAAGAAGAGATTTTTTCTTTTAAAAGACTTCTTGCAAAATCCTGAAGTTCAATTTCCATAATATCCTTATCAGTGATAATTTTTTGGATTTTTTTACGTAAATGTTTAGCCATAAGAGGACTTTTACCTCCAGTATATATGGAAAACTCTACATCCCCAATATAAAAACTGGTTGGAACAATTATATTTCCGTCAAATGGATCGTCTGCCCTATTTAATAATTTATTATCTGCAATTGATGATACATAATCTGCAAGAGCATAATCTGCTGTTGCAATAACAACAATATCAGATGATTCAACTTCAGTTTTTACTATTTTCTTATTTTCTTCAAGAGCATCTGTTGATTTATTATCTGACTTATCAGCATGTATTTTAACTAATTTTGCACCTTTATCTAAAAATTCTTCATCTAAACTGTCCCCTGCCAGTTTAACATTTGCACCTTTATCTAAAAATCTGCCTGCTCTTCTAAGGGCAACTTCACCAGTGCCTAAAATAAATACATTTTTATCAGTAACATCTAAATAAAGACTTAAATAACTCATAGAAACACATAAAAAATTTATAAAAAAAGAATAAGAAAATAAAAGTAAATATCGATTAAACATTGCTTAATAATATTAATAATAAAAAATAGTTAAAAAATGAAAATATTAGGATTCTTCTTTTAATGATTTTACTCTTAATACTTTAATTGCCATTCTTAAATCATTTCCGCAATCACTTAAAACTTTTTGAGCTTCCTGCTCATCTATATCAAAAGCATTTATAAGAGCTACAACATTTTCATTTGAAGCTGATTTACCACTTTTACCTACAATTTCCTCAGCCATCTGTTTTTTTAAGGTGAGATATTCATCAAAATTCATATTAATACTTTTCATAGACATATCTCTTAATGGACAAGGTTTTGAAGGTTTACAACACCAAACCATAGAACCAAAACAGGTTCCAGGACCTTCACCTAATCTGGTTTCCCTGGCATATTTATTTTTTATTTCAATATATTCTTGAGGTGTAATACCTACTTTTTGTAAAGCATTTACAATAGGACAAGGTTTTACTGGAGGGCAGCAAAAAGCCAAACCTTCTACATCCCCACCTCTACATATATGTGACGGTGCATCATCCCATGCCATAATATTTTCCTCCAAATCAATATCATGATAATAATGAATTATTAATTGTAATTTTTAAAAAATCAATGAATAAATTAATTGAATAATTAGATAATTAGACAATAATCATAATATTTTAATATTAAATCTTATTATTTATAAAACTAATTGTTATTGTAAAAATTCCAAATAGATTTAAAGTAAAATTTTTAATAAAAGATAGAAATAATAAATTTAAAATAAGAATTAAAAAATATACTCCTAAATATAAAGTTATAAAAAAATTAAAAGTTAATAATAGAAAAATAAGAAAATTAATAAGTAATTAATCATTTAATTACTTATTTCTCAACATATCCTCCTTCTCAGCAGAGGTAAGTTGATTTACAATCTCCTCAGGTTTACCTATATCGAGGATTTTTCCTCCCCTCATTAATGCTGCACGATCACAAACATCTAAAATAAAGTCCATATCGTGTGAAACAATAATAAATGTTTGTTTTAATTCATCTCTTGCTTTAAGGATAGAGTCAGAAACAATAACTCTTGTAATAGGATCCATTGTACCTGTTGGTTCATCAAGAACAATAATAGTTGGTTCTTTAATAAGTACCTGTGCAATAGCTACCCTATGTCTTTCACCTGCACTTAACTCATCAGGATATTTATTTAATATTTCCTGAATCTTATCTGCTGAAAATCCGACAGCTTCAAGAGTATGAATTGCTTGCATTTTTGCAAATTCTGCAGGTAAGTTAAGACTAATTGCATCGGACAAATTACCTAAAACATCTCTGTGAGGATAAAGTGAAAATTCCTGATGAAGAAGACCAATATAGTGAACAGCACGACCTCTATTCATAGGTCCACGTACAGTCATATCAACCCAATCATCACCGACTTTTACTTCAAGTGCACCAGAACTTGGTTCAGTTAAACCAACTAACATTTTTGTTAAGGTTGTTTTTCCAGCCCCACTTAAACCTACAAGACCAAATATTTCCTGTTCATTTACTTCCAAATCAACATGATCTACTGCTTTAACTACTCCTCTTTCAATGGAATAATAATGTTTTTTAACATCCTCTAATTTTACAATAGGTCCTCCCACTTCATGGTCTTGAACTTTCTGTGGAAGAGGGACAGTTTCTAAAAATTCTTGAACAACTTTTGTTGGGTCTCCATATTGAACAACCTCTCCATTTTCCAACCATATAACATTATCTGCCAATTGTTCCATAACCTCAGGCCAGTGAGAAGTAATTACCATAGTAATACCTTCATCTTTTACTGAATCTTCCAAGGTTTGGTGAAGTGCTTCTGCAGTTTGAGGGTCAAGAGTACCAGTAGGTTCATCTGCTAAGAACAACATTGGCCCTTTTGCAATTTGTCTTGCAAGAACTACTCTTTGTTTTTCTCCTCCACTTAAATCACGTGCAATATGAGTAATCCTATGACTCATTTGTACCATTTCAAGAATCTCTATAGCCCTATAAAGATTTTCTTCAAATTGATCATTGTCACCCATTGCTTTAAGTACATTTTCAATAACTGTTGCTTCATCATATAAAGCAAAGTTTCTCTGTAACATAATAGCAATTCGTCTTTTAACTGCTACATATTCAGTTCTTTCTGTATTCCAAAAATCAACATCTTTTGCTTCTAATGTTGAATCACATTGTGGACATTTTTCTCCTGCTTTAGATGGTGATTCTACATAACCACACTTAGGACAAACAGCTACATGAAAAATCATTTGCCCACTATCAGGCTCATACTCTTTGGTTCCACGTAACATATTAATTAAAACAGACTTTCCAGAACCACTACGGCCCAAAATACCTAATGTCTCTCCTTCACCTATTT
>CAYQMW010000042.1:0-14627 GCA_964418715.1 uncultured Methanobrevibacter sp.
CACTCAAAAACAGCCATACAACAATTATCTGAGAACTGAATTTTTCAGGCCCCTATATTACTTATGTTACAATAAATATAAAACTTTTATTGAAAAAAAGTAGCGGAAGAGAAATACAAGTTTTATTGAATTTTCAATTAAAAATATTTTTTAAAAATAGGCATAACAATTTTAAAATAAGAATAAAAAGAAGAATAGTGAAAAAAAGGTTTAATTAAAAATATAAAAAATAATATAGCAAATTAATTAATGAAAAATTATTCCACTATTTCTGCCGTATTAATCATTCTGGTAATCAAATCTAAATCATCCCCTCTAACCATAATTCTATAATCACCAACTATTCTATCTACTCTGTAGGTATCATCACTTTTATAGACTTCAATATCTCCAGTTTGATTTTGAAAAACAAAAGCACCAGTATCACTATTATCTTCATTTTTAGATTTGGTCATAATCGCAAAAGCTTCATCAGAATAATCCCCCTTATTTGTTAGGAGAATCTTTGTTCCATGGTTAACTTCTACAGAAAAATATGAATCCTTAGGAGTATCTATTTTTAAAAAACCAAACTGATCTTCCTGTAAGGGTATCTCCTTACTGTTTGAGATCATCATAACACCAGATAAAAGTATTAATACGATTATAACCAATAATCCGATTATTATCTTGTAGTTTTTATCCATAATTAATCCCTCAAAAAATAAATTTAAATCTTTACTAAATTAAATATAAAAAGAAGAAAACTAAATTAAAATAAATAATAAATAAATAATAAAAATAGTTTAAATTAAAAATTTATTATATAATAATTATTTATCATTATAATGCCAATGTAATTTTTGCCTTTTTTCTATTTCCCCATCCAAATCATCATCACGAGAGCCCTGATAATAGAATGCAGAACATGTATCATCAGGATCTGTATAACTTTGACCTTTAATACAGACTACATTCAGATTATCATCTATTGCCCACCATTTACAATTAAGGCATACTTCATCACAATCCAAATAAGAAATAGAAATACCGTTTAAATCATTAACACCCATACAATTCACCTCAAAAATATCATTTTAAATATAAAAATGAAATACCCATATAATATCTTCTTTTGTAAAATAAAATTAAAAAAAATATTAAAAATTGATGATGAGATTATCTTTAATCAGAATAATACCAATTTAATTTTTGCCCTTTTGCTATTTCAGCATCTAAATCGTCGTCAAGAGAGTTTTGATGAATGAAAGCAGGGCATGAGTCATCAGGATCTGTACAACCTCTGCCTTGAATACAAACCATCTTTTGCTCAGCATTTACCATCCACCATCTACAATTTAGACATACTTCATCATAATCCAAATCAGAAATAGCAATTCCATCTAAATCATTAATACTCATACAATTCACCTCAAATATAATATTATTAATATTAAACACTATGATTTAATATATTTAATACTGTGTTAGTTCTTTTATAATATTTTCCTATTTGAAGATTAATGATTGAATTTTAAATCAGAAAAAAAAATTAATGAAATAATGACCCATTACAAGAAATTAATTAAAAAATAAAATAAAATAAAATAAAAAAAGAGTTTGAGGAAGAAATAATCTTCCTACTTATTTTATATAATGGATTAGTTTGTAAAACTAATAGCCATAATATTTGTCATTATGAACTTCTGCAGGAAATACCAGATCATAACAATAATAATCAGAACTGGATTCGGTTGCATTTGATTTTAAAATTAAATGCAGTTCAGCAGAATGTCCAGTGTCAGTGAATTTATTAGCATATGTACCTCCTAATGTATAAGCAGAATAGACAGGAGTCTCGTTAACATCTAATCTATATACATTAATATCATAAGTACCATTATCCCGAGTCATAGTTACAGGCACATATTCAGATGCAGCAACATTATGATTCTCATCATAAAATACCATAATCCCTTCAACATTCACATTAGAATTAGTATTGTTATTTATGCTGGAGCTTCCTACCTTTGAGGTGTTTTTAAATAAATCCGCTAAAACCTTTTCAATAGGAACACTATACTTATTTGATCCGTTTATTTTCAAATCACTAGCAATGAAACCTGTATCAAACTCAACAACCTCAACACTTTTGGCTTCACCTCCGGCATCACGATTATAACTAGATCCATCATAAATTGTCGAACTTAAATCCACATAATCAGATGAAAACTGATTATAGAACGAATCTTCATATACTTCCACAGCATCATCAGGAAGTGCCACCTTATATTGTTCTGTAAACATGAAAAAACAAGCCCCGATTAAAACTATACCTATTATTACAGCACCTGCAAATACTTTTTTATCCATCTTTAACTTGTTTCCAAAATGAACATTACCGTCTTTAAACTGGACATCTTCAAATATAAAACTACTTTCTAAAATTAAAATACATTTATTTCCAGATGCACGATACCTGGATTCATCAACTCTGAATTTTTTAAGTAGTTCATCTTTTGCAAGTTTATTTTCCATCTGACTATCAAATTCTATTAAAAATACTCCCATAGTATCCTGATAGTTAAATTCATGTTTAGTATAATATTTAAATATACCATCACTTCCACGATAGCTAGTGGAAAATTCCTTACGATGTTTAGAAACATAATAAAATTTACCATTTACCTCTTTATTTAAGCAATTGATTTTAATCTTATCATCACTTATTGACCAGTCCCCTTTATTACCTGTAAACTTATTTGAAACAATAATATCAATGTCATCGAAATAATTTATCCTACGTGTTGCCGCCTCTTTAGAAAATTGAAGTAAAAGAGGCACTAATACAATTAAAAATAAAATAGAAAAACAAATCAGTAAGACATTTGCACTAGTCCAAGCATATACCGCTAAAAGAAGAAAAAATATAATTAAAATATAATATACTTTCCTATCCATAAAAACACCTCAATTAAGAGAATATATGTTTTTAAAATAATATAAATTTATATATTTAATAGAAATCGAAAAGGACGGCAGTAATTTAGCAGTATTATTTGAGAATATTACTCTAAAAAACACTTATCTAAAAACATTTTATTTTTCTTTTTTTAAATTGATACATTTTCATTCAGCGAATAGATTAGAAAGATAATAATGCTAATTCGGATGAAAGACTAAAATGTACTGATACAACGGATTATTTGTTTAAAATTAACATAAAACCCCATTTTTTGAAATTTATAAAATAAATGCTTATAATTTATAAAAAAGAAAAAATAGATAAAAATAAAAAATGACAATAAAAAAATGATGAATAAAAATTAAAAATAAAATAAAACTATTAAAATAACGGAATTAATCCGTGCTATTTTCAGTTTCTCTTATTTTTATTGCTCTTAATGCCACATCACTACCTAACTTATAAGCATCATCTAAGTCAATAGGAAAATGTTCTTCTCTTCTTTTTCTTTTTTCCTCTTTATCAAAAACAGTAGATACATACTTATCATAATCTCTAAACTGATAAGTATCAAAAACCTTTAGAGAATATGGTTTTTGGAAAATCCCCCCTAATACTGATTCAAAACTATTTGAAAGCACAATAGGATAATGAGAATTATTGTAAAATTCTTCTGTAACATTCATTGTATAAATACAACCTACAGATAATTTTTTAGGTGCAATTGTTGGAATATTAGCATCATATACTAAATATTGAAATGTTAATCTTTCAAAAAAAGATCTCATCTCTCCTGTTACATCCCCCAAATATATAGGACTTCCAAGAACAATTCCATCTGAATTTTCCAAATCTTGCAGGATTGGTTTCAAATCATCTTTTATAGGACAATGACCATAACTTTTACCTCCAATCCTTTTACATGAAAAACAACTTCTACAACCAGTATAATCTAGTTTATATAAATTAATCAATTCTAGATCAATTTCTTCATCAGGAAGTTCTTTTTTTACAGTATCATTAATACCTTCTAATGATTTAACTAAAAGTTGAGAGGTATTTCTCTTTGTTCGAGGAGAACCATTAAATGCATAGAATTTCATAAAACCACTTTATTAAATTTAATTATTTAATAGTTCTACTTTAAATTATAAATATTTTTTCCTTAAACCACAATTTCCTTTGAATTAAGATTTTAAATTTTTCTATTTAAAAAAAAAATCAATAATATGAGAAAATCATAAAAAATAGCAAAATAAGAAATAAAATTTAAAAAAAATGAATAATAAAAAAAAATAAAGAAAAATAAAGAAAAATAAAGGTAAATAAAGATAAATAAAGATAAAAAAATAAAAATAATGACAAATTAAGATAAATAAAAAAAAGAAAAGATAATAAAAAATCAAAAATTAATTTAAAAATTATCTTTTAACCCTAATAGTTGTACTGCCTGAAGTTTTACCAGTTCCGTAAACCTTATCAGCAGATAATTTATAAGTAACTTTATACCTGCCAGGTTTTAAATTAATTTTGATTTTAATATATCCTTTACTGTCTGTTTTTTTCTTATAGGTTTTAGATTTGATTTTAACTACAATAACCTTAGATTTAACAGCCTTATTAAATTTATCAAGGACTCTCAATTTAAAGTATTTACCACGTTTAACTGTTTTTGTAATACTTGTAAATTTAATTGGTATTTTATTAACTGTTAATTTAGAGCTGACACTATAAAAGTCATGATGTAATTTAACATTATATGTTTTAGGATTAAAGTTTACAAGTACACTTACCATACCTTTAGAGTCAGTAGTTCTCTTATAAGTACTTGAACCAATTTTAATAGTAACAACCCTCTTACTAAGAGCTTTACCTGATGAATCTTTAAGATATGCTTTAAAGTATTGGCCTTTAATAAGCTTTTTAGTTACTGACGTAAATTTAAATGGAATCGGCTTAACAGATATGGTAATATTCTTTTCAAACTGATCATACTTAATACATACATCATAATCCCCGACATTTAAACTCGGTAATTTAAGACTAATATAACCATCTTCATCAGTAGTCATATTATAATCAGTTTTATCAATTCTAAATAAAACCTCAGCATCTGAAATAGCATCTGTGTAATTTAATAAATTAAATGTCAAATAACTTGTATTGGTATAATAAATAGTTAAATTACTTGCATTTATTGTAATATTAATTGGTACAGATTCTGTATTCATTAAAATATAAGAAGTATTATTAATATGTCCGTAATCTTCCTTATAAAAAGATGCAAAAAGTCCAAAATCAAATCTTGAATATATAGGAATATTTACATGGAATGTTTCACCACCAAGTTCATAAGTCTGATTAAATAAAACCTCGGACCTATTATTTATAATCATAAGGGTAATATTACCGGAAGTTAAATAAACCTTATCAACTGTATCATATACTTTTAAAGATACATCCAAAATATCGCCATAATTTATTATATCGACAGGATTTAAAAATTGAATTTCCCCTTTAATAATATCTAAAGTTACCTTATTTGAACTTCCTACAAATTGAGGATTTGTTAAGCTTACATTGTGTGGTCCTTCAGAACCTATATTTATGTAAAAATAATTATTTATAGAACTAACCGTCCCCTCTTTAACGCCATCAACCATAATATTAAATTTAGCTTTCTTCAGTATATCTGCATCATAACTTAAAGAATTGTTTAATACAACTGAATAAGTAAATCTGATATTTGAATTTACATTATAAGTTGTAATTGGAGTAGAAATATTAAATGTCTTAAATATAACACGTGAATTTTCATAGGTATTATTTTCAATAATCCAAAGAGTTTTATTAGTAGAATATACCTCCATAGTCTCTCCATTACCAGCATGGTTTATAAATTTATTACCTGCAATAATTATATTAGGACTTGCACTGCTAGTAGTTCCATAATATGCCTGTCTAGTTACAAATATAGCCTGACCCTTTGTTGCACTGTTTGATATAAATGTAGAATTTAAGCAGGTAAAATTACCATTACCCATATAATCTATTGCTCCACCATTGGCAGTAACAGTTAATTCAGTGTTTTTGATAAAAGTGGAATTTAAAACATAAACATTAGGCATACTCCCATAAGGATATGAAAATATTGCTGCTCCACCAAAGGTACCTGTATTATTGTTTCCAATAAAATTGGAATTATATACTTCTACATTACCATAATTACATATTGCTCCACCTTGCCATGCAGCAAAATTATCTGTAAAATTGGAATTATAAATTACCACTGTAGCATTATAATGATTATGCATTGCACCACCCCAACCAAGAGGGCCACCCCTCGCACTATTACGACTAAATGAGGAGTTTACAATATTTAAATAACCACAGTTGTTGATTCCTCCACCCACATCTCTACTAAGATTATCCTCAAATACACAAGCAGACATATTCATATGAACATTTTCAACACTCTTAGAATTATAATTAGACACAATTCCATAAGTAACAGAGTTATTTATAAACCGAGTATTAAACATATTCAAAAAACCATATGCCAACTGTACAATACATGAGCGATCTTTCATATTATAATTTGAAATAAAACTACAATTTTCAAATGTATTTACATAATTACTGTTAATTTTTGCAATGAAAAAATTATTCATATACTGAAAATTAAGGTTAATTAAATTAATTGAAATGTCTCCACCATCAAGTAAAATCAAGTCATCTGTTAAATTTACAGGACTCTCATAAGTTCCTCCAATAAAACTAGATTCTCCCCCATATATAGTCACATTAGATTTAATAGTTAATTTACCTGTAGGAATAATTTGAGTATTATCCTTAATCTTAATAATAATTGGATTAGTACTTTCAGCATATGATTTCAATTCAGTCCAAGTACTTACCTCAACAGTCTGTATTTCACCTGCTTTTAAGGTATTCCCATTTTGATTATCATCAATACCTGTTAAATCTTCACTTTCACTATCAGATGAAATTTCAGAACCTGAATTCGGACTATCATCTAATTTATCCTTATTATTATCATCTATTAAATTTGAACTTAGATTTGTATTATCTTCACCCATATCTATTTGATTATCCTCACTTGTTTCCACATAAATATTAGAATCACATCCAGAATACAAATTAGAATCATCATCTAATTGGAAATTAGCATTATTATTATCAATATCATTAATATTAACTGCACTAATAGCACCTACTGATAATAAAATAGATATAATTAGAATCAAAGACAATATAAACTTTCCTTTTAAATTCAATATACCACTTCATAATTAATTTATATTTAAATAAAGATTTTATGAATATTATTTAAATCTAATAATTTTAAAAACTCTAAAAGAAAAATTAAAAGCTTATTAAAACTATTTATTAAAATAAATAAACAAAATTAATTTAAAAAATATCAAAAATACTTGAATTATTATTTATTTTTTAAATAATTTAAAATTTTCTAATAAGACATGCATTATAAAAAAAATCTAAGAAGGAATATAAATATAAAATAAAAGAGTTTATTCTAATGAGAAAAAATAAAACAATACAATATTTAATTAATAAAAACTGTGAAATTATCAAATTGATTAAAAAAATAAAAAAAGTAAGTATTTTAAAAAAATACTTAAAAAGTTTTTAATGTTTTGAATTCTTTTATAAAAATTTAAAGATTTAGATTTTAAAAAATCCAAACCTCAATTTTTATCTATTTACTGTTTACTGCAAATCTACTTTTTAACAGTTAAAGTACTGGATTTAGAAGTACTTGCATAGTATTTATTATTTTTTAATTGGTAAGTAACTTTATACTTTTTAGGAGCTAAGTTGACTTTAACTTTAGCAATACCTTTAGCATTAGTTTTTACATTGAATTTTTTATTACCAATTTTAATAATAACAACTTGTTTAGCAATAACTTTGTTTTTAGCAGTTAATACTTTAAGTTGGAAGTATTTACCTTTTTTAACTGATTTAGTTACAGAGGTAAATTTAACAGCAGATTTTGCGATTTTAACAGTTACAGTTTTACTAACACCATTACTGGATACAGCAACTTTGTAAGTAGCAGGATCAAGATCAGTTGCTAAGAATTTAGCTTGACCATTAGAAGCAGTAGTAGCTTTAATTATTTTACCACTTACATTAAAGATAACTTCTTGAGCTGCATATGCTACATTGTTTTTGTATAAAGTAGCAACTAAATATTGACCATATTTGTAGTTACTGTTTAAGTTATTTACAGCTAAAGTAATATGATCTGTAATATTAACTAATGTTTCAGCAGTTGCAGGGTTATAATCAGGGTTATCATATGTTGCTGTAATAGTGTATTCACCAACTTGAATAGAAGGAATAGCTGCAATAGCTTTACCATCAAGTACAGTTACAGTAGCAGCAAAGAGAGTTTTAACTCCAGATTTAACAGTGATTGTAATTTGGCCGTTTTCAATTAATGCATCCCTTGCAGTACCGTTAACGGTGATAATTAAATTTTCACCAGGTAAGGTTTCATTACTTGCAGTGATGTATAAAACAGCATCCATTAAAGGAGTGTTACCTGAAACAGTGTTTGCACTTAAATCATCTGCATAAACTGCTGCACCACCAACATAATCTTTAGCAAAAAGGGAATTGCCAGTTACAAAAACTCCAGTAGAACTAGAAAGATTTACAGCATATTTACCAGCATTATTTATAAGAGTGTTTAAACTAATTTGTGCAGGAGAATTAATTATAATAACACCTACATTAGTTGAAGGTATAAATGAATCTACAGTATTAGGAGTTCCTAAACCTTCAGCGAAAGAAGTAACATTATTATTAGTAATAATTAAATAATCATGAATTCCGTAAGCACCAATACCGGTTGTGAAATTACCTTCAAGTATAAAGTTATTTCCATCTACTGTTTCAACATTACCAATTAACTCCATACCATATACAGAGTTTGCTTTGGAATAAACTTTGTTGTTTTGATATGTTATTTGAATTGGAGTTCCAGTCCAGTCATAGGAATAGAAACCATAAGTAACATCATTTGCAACAACAAATAAAGTGTTGCCTATAACATCACCAGTACTTCCAGCAAAATTCATACCATTTGAATAATTTCCACCAGTAATATTAAAGACATTATTTTCAATGTCGAAATTGTTTCCAGATAAAACAAGTCCGTAAATGTAAGATTTACCTACACCAGTTACATTATTGTCTGTAAATGTGAAACCATTTGTTGATTCAACATCTATAACATAAATAGTATCATAACCACTATATGTGTAACTATCAGATGCTGTAAGGTTAATATTATTTTTACTAACTGTTACACCATTAGAATTTTGAACTACAATTCCGCCATCAAGTAAAGTTGCAGCATAAGTAGGTGGAACATATGAAATATCTGCAGATGGAAGAACGAAAGTGAAGTTATTTTCTTCAACAACTGCATTTGATAAGCGAGCTAATAATACACCGTAGTTAATACCCTCATAATTACCATTACCTACAAAGTATACTTTATTGTTAGTGAAAGTGAACCTATCAGCAGCATCCCCGTAAACAGCATAAGCAGGTATGTCATCAGGAGATACATATATGATTTCAGAATTAGTAACAGATACATCAGAAGCATTTACATATAAAGCAGTAACTGCTTGATAGTAAAGATAATCAATATCAATAGTGATAGATGTAATGTTTACATCACTTGCTATTACATTAATACCTATATCTTTAAATACAGCATTTGAACCGATAACATTTACTTTTTTATTAATTGTAATAGTTTCAAAATCAAAATCTGCAAAGTTACCAACAAAGGTGATTGTTGCTCCATCAGGTATGAAATTAAAGAAGTAACCAGTTTCATTATTTATGTATTTAAATATGTTTTCAGCATTAATTTCAATTGCATCAAATTCGTTATTATTGGAAATTGTATCATGACCAGTAGAATTTATAGCCGCAACACCAGCTTTATTTTTAGCTATAATAGTATTATATGTGATAATACTACCTTCAGTACTTTCTAAATCAATAGCAAAATCACCGGATTTAGTGTAAATGTAGTTTTGTCTAATGAATAAAGGATATTTAGTAGTTACAATAGCAGTGTTAGATGATGCAACAGATAAATCTCCACCAGTAGGAGTACCTTCACCATCACCATTACAGTAAATATAGTTATTAGTTATTTCTAAAAATTCAGGATCAGCAGCACTACCAATACCAATAACAAAGCTACCTACACCGATTAATTTATTGCCAATAACATTCTCACCAGTAGCCATTAATTCAATACAATAAACAGAATTAGAGCTAGCATATACATTGTTATTTGTAATATTATTATATGATGGATTCTCATCTACAGAAGGATATGGTGGACCATTACGGTAGGTATTAGTATAAATAGCATAAGTAACATTAGTTGCTCTAACATAAATACTATTTTCATCAATAATTCCAGATGCATAATTATCTATGTCAATACCATTAGCATAAAATTCTCCAGTAATATTAAGATTATTATTAGCAACTACATAACCATCTGCAGGATGGTCAATCTCGTCATTTTTAACACCGAATATAAATATACCATATATATAACTTTTACCTTTAGCTCGAATTTTATTATTTGTAACTAATGCATTTTCAGACTCTTGAACAGTTATAACCTGAATAGTACCATATTCTGAATATTCCGTAGAATTGGTAAGATTAAGTTCATTGAAATTTATCAAGATATTGTCACACAATTCAGCATATATTGCTCCATCCCTAACAATTTGAGTAGATTTAACACTATCCCAATCTTTAACAGCAGAAGGAACTGTTACATCCATATAATTAGTTTGAATAGAAACATCCCTGGAAGCTGCAACATAAATTGCAAAATTATTATCTGTAGCTCCACCTTGACCAACAAATTTTATAGTATTTCCACTAAGGTATAAATCATCAGCATGGTCAGCATATATAAGTATATTATCCACATTTTCCGGACCAGTATAATCTAAATTTAAACCGCAAAGAGAAACACCGGATGATGAAATAATAAATGAAATATCTTTAATTTTTCCTCCTTCAACACCCATAATATTAATAGGTCTGTTAAGAGATATACTTGAAACTGAAGGTAAATTTTCAAAAGTACCTATAAAGTTAAGAGTACTTCCATTAGGTAAAACAGTTTCATCTTTTAATCTACCATCATTTTCAAAATAGTTAAAGAAGTTTTCAGATGTAACATTATATTCATTATCATCACCTACACCTTCTCCAACAGATGGTTCTTCTTCAGCAACAACCGTATCATCCCCAGATTCTTGAAGATCTTGAGTGTCATCTACAGCAGCCTGAACTGAATCTTCACTTGCAGAATTAAGATTTCCTGAATCGACATCAGTTATTGCTTCTTCTGCACTAATTCCACTAATACATAAACATAAGCTTAGAAGAATTACGAAAATCAATAATGCCTTCTTCTTAGAAAACAAAAACTTCACCTCTAGATTATTTTAAAAAGACCTTTAAGTTTTATTTAATAATAAAAATTGTTTTATAATCATTTTCTTTTTATGGTGAAACTAAAAATGTGATTTTAAAAACCCCTATTTTTAATTTTATTTAAGATAAATAATAAGAAAATACCATCCATAATAGAATAATTTTTTATATTAAATATAAATTATAAAATTTGAATTTGAAAAAGAAAACAATTTCTAAAACCATTTATACTACACAAAACTTATCAAATCCCTTTTTTAAATAAATTTATTTAAAAAATAAAGTATATTTTAATAATTTATAAAAGATTTTTGATAATTTCTAAAATATACTTGATATATATTTATGTTAATATATAATTTAAAACTTTCTAAAAGTTTTAAGAATAATAATAAAAACTTGTTAAAAAAGAGAATACATTGATAATAATGATGAAAAAAGGCAAATAAACAATTGAAAAATAAATAAGCAAAATAATTTAATAAAACCATGTAATAGACGAGATATAATATAAAAATAAGTAAGAAAAAACAGGGAAAATAAAAAAAAATGAAAAATAAAAAAAATAGATAATCAATGATTAATAAAGGGACGGATATTAATCAAGATTAATGATAATGATTAGTCTTTTAAAGAGTTGCAGATTTCAACAGCCTTTTGAGCTGCTTTTTCCATAGATACTTCATATGGAATTCCTGCTTCTTCTAAAATTCTTTGACCTTCTTCTTCATTAGTACCTGTAAGTCTAATAACAATAGGAATTTCTCTTTGAGCAGAATTAAGTGCATCTATAATACCTCTTGCAACATCATCTGCCCTTGTAATTCCACCTAAAACATTTAAGAATACAACTTTAACAGGAGGATAATTCAAAACTAAATTTAATGCTTTTTTAATAGTCTCATCAGATGATCCTCCACCAATATCTAAAAAGGTTGCAGGTTTTCCACCATAAAGATTAATCATATCCATACCAGTTAAGGTTAATCCAGCACCATTACCAAGAACTGCAATATCTCCATCAAGTTTTACAAAACCGAATTCCTTAGGCTTATTACCACTTAATTCAATTAAATCCTTATGTCTAAATGCAGCATCATCTTCAACAATAAGTTTTGCATCAGCAGCAAAAACGCCATCAGGTGTAAGGATTAATGGGTTAATCTCTACAACATCACCATCATATTTTTTATAAATATTAACAAGTTTATATATAATTCCACCGATTTTAGATATAAGTTCAGATTCAACACCCATTTTACGTGCAATTTCACGTGCCTCATATGGTAAAAATTCTTCAAGGGGATTAATATAATATTTAATAATTTTTTCAGGATTGGTTTTAGCAAGGTTTTCAATTTCTACCCCACCTTCACCACTAGCCATAATAATAGTTTTTTTACTTGTCCTGTCAGTAGTTACACTAAGATAATATTCATGTAAAATATTAGCTTTCTGCTCAACTAGAATGTGTTTAACACTTTCACCTTTAATTTTAGTGTTTAAAAGTTCTTCAGCCAATGCATAAACTTCATCATGCTGATCTGCAAATTTAACTCCTCCAGCTTTACCTCTTCCACCAACTAAAACTTGGGATTTTAAAGCCACAGGACAACCCATATTAGTTGCAATCTCAACAGCTTGTTCTGGATTATAAGCTACATGACCATCTAATATTTCAATACCATTTTCTCTAAAAATTTTCTTTGCTATATGTTCAAAAAACTTCATATACATCCCTTATTATGTATTCAATTTGTCTTTACATAATTTATATGATTTAGTAAAAATTATTTAACTTTAAATAAAGTATTGTAAAAAATTTTAAAAAATTTAAATATTTTAAAAATTCCTATATAGTATATATTTTTCATTTATTTTAAAACTAATCTTATTTTAATAGGAAAAATATCTATGATAAGAATCATTAAAAATTGTTTAATTAATATTTTAATTTTAATTTTAATTTATATTTCAGTATAGAATAAATAAATAAATAAATAAATGAAAAAATAATCTTAAATTATTTATTCATTATTAATTAAATTCAATCCTGCTTCAAAAGCAGCTATATTTTTCTTTTCGGTTCCTTTTGGAACACTGTCAAGAATAGCTTCACGAGCAGCTTCCTGCGATACAATATCAGTTGCTTTAACAATTGCACCTATCATAATAATATTTGCAACAATTTTAAGACCAATATCATTTACAGCAGTCCTTGTTACAGGAGCTTCATAAACTGTAATATCCCTATTGTCAATAAACTCTTGAACCTCAGATATATCTACCATATCAGGATCTACAATAAGAGTTCCTTTTTTCTTCAAGTCTTCTAAATATTTTATTAAAGCTTCATGAGATAATGCAACAAAAATATCAGGATTGTCAACTTTAGGATAATCAATCCCTTCATCACTAATTACAACTTCACATTTAGAAGCTCCTCCACGAGCTTCAGGACCATAAGATTGAGTTTGTACAGCTTCAAGATCATCAAATAAAGAAGCAGCTTTTCCTATAATGATACCTGCTAAAATAATACCTTGACCACCGAAACCTCCAAACCTAATTTCATTTCTCATTATATTAACCCCTTAATTATTTTTCTTCTTCCTCATCAAAAGAAGTTAAAAAAGCTGAACGTCTAATGGTTTTATCTCCATATAATTCTTTAGACACTTCTTGAATATTATCTGTAAATTCAGGACTTTCTTTATCGGCAAATTCACCAACAACAATTTTATCTTTAAGTTCATAATCACTTAAACCTTTAGCATTATTAATATAGATTGTTGATTCTTTAATATGGTTAATCATATCAACAGCTTGTCTCATTTTATTTTTTCTTCCAAAGTATGTTGGACATTGTGAGACAATTTCAATAAATGAAAATCCGTTATTTCTTAAACCTTTTTCAATTGATTTAACAGCACTTTCAACTTGAGCTGTAGTCCATCTTGCAACATAAGTTGCACCTGCTGCAGCAACAAGTTCTGCTAAGTTAAATGGTTTGTCTCTGTTTCCATAGGGAGCAGTAGAACCGAAACTTCCTTTTGGTGAAGTTGGGCTAATTTGACCTCCAGTCATTCCATAAATATTATTATTGATACAAATAACAGTTAAATTAATATTTCTTCTT
>CAYQMW010000043.1:0-13856 GCA_964418715.1 uncultured Methanobrevibacter sp.
ATAATACAAGCGGTGTAATAATATAAAAATTTTATATAAAAAATACTAATGTAAAAATAGTGTGTATTGACAAATATATTATATTACTATATTAAAAAATTTATTGAAAAATGAATATAATTTTATATAGTAAAATAAAGCTCCAGAGCAAATATAAAATTTAGCAAAAAAATCGAAAAAAGTATTACTATTGATACCTTTTTATACTATTAAAATTATAATAATATGTGCTAATGCAATATAGAGAATAGTTCAAAAGACCGCCTCTAGATACAATTCACTCCATAATGACTCCACATCACTAATTATCTAGAGGATTGAACTTATTTTCAAAAATACTTATTTTTTAACTGATTTTGATATATTTTTTTACTAAATTTAATTTTATATAAGAAAATTTTAGATTTAAAATATTCATAAAAAAGTATTACTAATTTTTAGATAATTAGACTTAAAATCTTAATGATTTAGCTAGTTTTTTAAATAAAAACATAGTTGAAAAATCATACATTTCAAGTGAAAAAATCGTCATGAATTAATGAAATTTTTATAAAATTTTTAAAAAAAATAGTTTGAAAATTATAAATTTTTACCTAATAATATTTAAAAAAAATTGAAGTCTATTTTTCCTATCTTAAAATTAAAACTACTGTGAAAATAAAAAATAAAAATTAAAAAAGTAGAATAAAATTAATAAAAATAAAAATAGCTAAAAATAAAAAAATTATAAATCTTTTTCTATCTCATCAAAGATAATTGATGCTAAAACTTTTTTTGATGATAAAGGAACTTTTTGACACAATTCGTCTTTAACAAGGATTATTTCATTGGTGTTAGAGCCAAATCCACAACCCCTATGTGACAAATCATTTGCAACAACAAGGTTTGTACCTGCACTTTCAATTTGACTTTTTGCACAATCAATAAGTTCCCCTTCACTAATATTATATTGTGCTTTAAATCCTACTAAATAAATATCTTTATTTAAATCTTTGATTTGTTTTATAATCTTCTCAACAGGTTTAAATTCTAAGCTAAGATTTATAGATGAAGAAATTTTACTCTCTTTCATATCAATTGGTTCAAAATCACTTATTGCAGCTGTTGCAATAAAAACATCATATTGAGGAATTAATTTTTTAATACAATTACTCATCTGAGATGATGTTTCAACATGGATTTGATTAAAAATAGAAGGAATTTTAATATCTACATTTGCAACTATTAATGTTAAATCAGCACCTCTAATATATGCCTCTTTTGCAAGTTCCAAACCCATTTTACCTGAAGATTTATTTGAAATCCCCCTTATAGGATCAATAGGTTCATAGGTTCCCCCTAAATTTATTAAAACTTTTTTGTGGGCAATTGACTTTGACATAATCTAATCATCTTCAGCATTATTTAAATTAATTAATCTTAATGATTCTAAAACAATATTCTCAATATCAGGGAATTTAGCTTTACCTTCATCCATTTTAGGATCTATAAAGTGAATACCTTCTTTTTTACATTTATCTAGATTTTCACTAATTGCATCATACATAGCATCATGCATTGCTGGAACCATTAAAATAGGTGTATTATGACCATATGCTGCAAGAAGTAATGCATTAATTGGATTATCAGATATTTTATATGCAAATTTACTGATTACATTAGCTGTTGCAGGTGCAACTAAAATTAAATCTTCCTGAGAATATTTTACATGTTCAATTTTACCAGTTAATTTAGTGACAACATCTTTACCTGTTGCAAATTCCATTGAATTTGGATGAATTATATCACAAGCAGCATCACTCATAAAACATTTAACTTCAACACCATTTCTTCTTAAATCTCTTGCAAGCTGAACACATTTAGTAGCTGCAACACTACCAGTAACACATAATATTATCATTATTAAACCTCGTAAATATTCCAATAAATAAATAACTAATCATAAACATTTGATTAATAAAAGAACATAATAAATAAAATTCTGTTAAAATCGCTTAATAAATAGAAAAGTAAAATAAATTAAAATAAAAGAAAAAAGAATTTTTTTAAAATTAAAAAATATTAAAGTGAAAATTATTTAATTTTAATATTAATTAAGTCTAATATTTGATAGAATGAAATTAAAGTATTTTTCCTGATTTATATAATCATTTGCAGGAGCAGTACATAAAATCACATATACTTGATCATTTCTTTGAACCCAAATCGCCTTATGTTGTTTAGGTTCTGAGTCCAAATCAGTTATATAATCTGCTTCAAGGGCATTTTCTTCAGGAAATACAGTAGAATTACCTAAAGACATTACTTCATTAGTTTCATTTGAAAGTAAAGTAGAATATGTTTTATTAAATAAACTATCAATTGTATCTTCTTCTAATGATCTTCGTTCAACATTAACACTTACACTACCCATGTTAGAACCTTTATCAATAGATTTTAAATCGGTAATAGCAATAATACTATCACTACTCATAGCCTTTGCAACAATCCAATCAGAAGGAAATTTAATAACAACACCATTTTGAGATATTGTTTGTATTTCAGTTGAATTAGTATTAGTTTGACTCTTTTCATGATTAGATAAACCAATAGCTGCAAAAACTAATAAAATTACCAATAATACGCCTATAATTAAAACAGATTTCCTCATTAAACTCACCATATATAAAAATATTAATAATTAATGAAAAGATTCATTAATTATGCTTCACTTCCACCACCGTCACCACCAGAATCACCGCCGCCGGAATCACCGCCGGAATCACTACTACCTGAATCACCACCAGAATCACTACCACCACTATCACTACTTCCTCCACCATCAGAAGGACTAGGATTATTGTTACCACCATCAGCAGAAGTATCCGTTGAAGTGTCTGCAACATCAGTTGTAGTAGTAGCAGTATCATCAGCAGCATCATTTAAAAATGAATAATCTGATGCAGTAGTTGTAGCATTAGTATTTAAATTTGAGTAATTATTTATCTCAAATGGAAATGCAGAGTCAGCTACAATAATTGAAGAGTTAGTATTTGCAGATTGGAAATCAAAATTAAACATTCCAAAACCAATACCAGTAGTAAAAGCTAAAATCAAAAAGATAGCTGCAATAATAGCATATTTACCATTATTAGACCTCTTAGATTTAGGTTTTTTACTTTCAGGCTTTCTAGGATTAACTACATATTTTTGTACAAGTTTTTCATCCTCTCTTCTACTTAATTCAGCAGCTCTTCTATCTGGCCTATAATTACGTGGTTGATTAGAAGAATTTGGCCTACCTTGCATAGTACGAATTCTACTAGAAGCATCAATATTTTTTAATTTTAACATATATTGTCTTGAAAGTTGTTTATACTTCTCATCAGAAATCTTACCCGCCTGATGATCAGCTTTAAGTTCTTTCATGACCTTAATAAGTTTTTCTTTATCTGGATTAATAATACCATCAACCTAAAAAAAATAAATTTTTAATAAATCATTATTGAATAAAAAATATTTTTATTAAATATATAATTTAATCTATCTAATATTTATCTTTCAATATATAAAATTATTTTGAAAAAACCACATAATTTAGTAAAAATTATTACTTTTTTAAAAAATAGTGGTCTGAAAAAATTATTAAATTTCGAGAAATATGATTTTTTTGGATATTATAAATTTCGAGAAATATCATTTTTTAAAAAATATTTAATTTGAAGAAATATAAATTTTGAGAAATATTGTTTTATAATATTATTAAAATTTGAAAAATATAAATTTTTAAGAGTATTATTCTTTAAAATTTAAAATAAATTAAAAAGATCTATTCAATTAAATGATAAGAACCTAATATCTTGAAAAATGAAGTATTACTTTCAATTAAATTAATGATTTTAGAAATGTCCTCATCCTTTCTATGTCCTTCAAAATCTATAAAGAAAATATAATCCCCTAAAGCTTTTTTAGAAGGCCTAGATTCTACTTTTGTTAAATTTATATTAAATTCTGCAAATATTCCCAAAATACCATATAACTCTCCAGGTTTATCATCCATGATTGAAAAAGCTATAGATGTTTTATCATGGCCCGTTTTTTCGCCGTCTTCTTTTGATAAGACTATAAACCTTGTTTGATTATTTAAAGTATCTTGAATATTTTCCTCTAAAACCTCCAAGTCATATAATTCTGCTGCTTTTAAAGTACCGATTGCAGATGCATTTTCAAGTTTTTTAATATTTTTAGCAGCCTGAGCAGTGCTGAATGTAGGATGTATATTAAAACCCATGTCCTGTAAATAATTATGACATTGAACTAAAGCCTGAGAATGAGAATAAACATCAGTAATATCCTCTAACTTTGTACCCTTCACCGCAAGTAGATTATGATTAACATCCAAAATAATCTCAGAAGAAATCATTAAGTCATAATCATGTAAAAGTGAATCATAAGTTATATTAATAGATCCCCCTAGAGAATTTTCAATAGGAACTATTCCCCAAGTACAATCTCCATCTTGAACTGCATCCATAACCTCCCTAATAGAAGCAAAGTCTTTAATGCAAATCTCAGTCTGGTCTTTTTCAATGGTTGATAGAAATTTAAAAGTGGCTTTATGGGTAAAAGTACCTTTAGGGCCTAAAAAAGCTATATTAAAAATAATAAATCCTCCAAAAAACTAAAAATATAAAAAAAATAAAAAAAGTAGTTAAATTAAATTTTTTAATTTAGCAAAAAATTTACTCGATTTCTGCAAGAAGAGCAAGTAAATCAGTTTGTGTAATAATACCAATTACTTCATTATTATCATTTACAACAGGATATCCATTAAATCCTGTTTCCATCATTTTACTTGCAACATCAGCAATAGTATCATTACTAGAAACAGCAGAAACATTTCCTGACATTATATCTTCAACATAAAGATTTTTAATTTGTGTTTTTTGATATTTTTCAGGAGTATGTTTTTTAAATTCCATTAAAGCTCTGATAATATCTTTAGAAGTAATAATTCCAACAAGTTCATTATTTTCTCCAGTTACGAGTAATCTTCCAATTTTATTATCAATAATTACACGTCTTGCATGGATTAATCTATCTTCTGATGAAACAGAAACAATGTCTTTTGTCATTACTTCTCCAACAGTAATCCTTTCATAAGGCCTACCGACACATAAACTTACAAAATCTGCTTTTGATACGATTCCTACCATCATATCATCATCTTGAACTGGAACAGAACCAATACCATTTTCAAGCATGATTTTTGCAACATCAACTAAACTCATTGATTTATCTACTGATATAATCTCTTTTACCATAACAGAAGATATATGTAGTTTAGATGGGGATAATTTATCAACTTTAGAAGAACCTAATTTATTTGCAATATCCCTTTCTGAAACAATACCTACTAATTCTTTTTCATGATTTTGATTTGTATTAACTACCGGTAATCGGGATATTTTGTTTTTTCTAAGTAATTTTAAACCATCTAAAAGATTTTGATCTTTATCGATAGTTATTAAATCTTCAGACATAATATTTTTAATTTGCAAAATTAACACTCTCCTAATTTTATAGATAAAATAAAAAGAAATTCAAGAGATTTTTAAAAAATTAAAAAAATAATTAAATTAAATTATTAATTAAATTAATAAATTAATTAATGCATTTAATTGAATTAATTTGAATTAATTGCTTTTAAAATATCTCTTTCAGTGATAATTCCAACAACTTGTTCGTTTTTGACTACTGGAACACCACCAATATTTGCATTTTTTAATAATTCAGAGAATTCTCCAAGTCTAGTTAAAGGTTCAACAGTTCTTGCACCTTTAGACATGACTTCACTAATTTTGAAATCTTCTAAGATTTCACTAGCTTTAATTGAAGTCATTTGAGAGAATAATTTTTTATCAACAAAGAATTTTAAGATATCATTACTTGTGACAATTCCTCTTAATTTTTCAGGAGTTTTATCTGGAATATCTTCATCTTCACTTACAACAGGTAATCTTCTAAAACTATTTCTTACCATAAATTTAGTAACATAATCAATAGATGTACCTGGTGTTACAGTAATAACATCAGTAGTCATAAAGTCACTAACTAATTCATCAGTTAAAACACCTGCTAATGCTAATGCAAAATCTCTTTCAGTTACAATACCTACTAATTTATCATCTTTATCAACAATAGGCATTGCACCAACATGATTATCTACCATAGATTTAACGGTTTCACGGATATTAGCTTTATGATTCATGGTAATTACACCACGAGTCATAATTTCTTTTACAGGTTCGTTAATTGCAGAGAGATAATTATCATCACATTTGTATTTAATAATATTGTATTTATCTCCACCACCTAAGAAGTTTAAAATATCCATACTTGTTACAATTCCTAAAAGTTTTCCAGAACCAGGATCGGTAACAGGTATTCTTCGGAATTCGTGTTCTATCATCATTTTTGCAGTATCTTTAATAGATTTAGTAGGAGGTACTGATATAACTTCTTTTTTTGCAAGAGTCATAACATCTCCATCATGTTCAGACAATTTTGTTTTACGTTCGACAGATCCTATATTTCTAGATCTTTTTAAGTTTTTTGCGCTTTTATCTTTCATAGAACACACCTCATATTTTTAAAAACTTTAAAATATTATGTTAATTATAAAAAACTTAATTTAGTTAAACTAAATTATAAATTTAAAAAGATTAACTCTTAAAATTTCCATAAATAGAATTATTTAAAGAATTGAACTATTTAAAAATCAGCAAGTAAAATAATTAACTAAGATTTTTTAAATAAAAATAGTATTAAATTTTTTTTTAATCACCTTTTACAATATACAATATATTATTTTAAATTAAATAATATTTTCTATATGAGTTTAATAATTATAGAAATAAAGACATATAAATTTTTTTATGCCTTTAAAAATAATACTTTTAAATGAAATTTTTTTAATAAGTATTAATCAATAAAGCTAATTTTATATTTTCAGATGATTCTTTATTCTATATCCATAAATTTATGTAATTGCGGAATAGTTAAAACATCCATATATTTACCTATAATTTGTGAGACTTCAAATAGAAGTTCTTTATTATCTTTCCACAATTCAATAGGACTTACTGGTTGAATAACCACCGATACTTTTTGATTTTGATTAATATTATTTTTTAATTCCTTAGCTAATTTTTCAATTGTACTTAAATCTGAATCTGGAAGTACAACTAATTTACAATATACTTTTATAGATTTATCCATTAATATATTTACTGATTTAATTTCACTTAGTAGAATCTTCTCACTATATTTACCGTCAAAATGTTCAGGTAGTTTAATATCAAGAGAAACATAATCCAAATTATCCAACTTATTAATCTCTACTGGTAAAGTCCCATTAGTTTCAAGAAAAGATGGAACATCTATTTTTTCAATTACTTCTTTTATAAAATCTGCATGAAGTAATGGTTCTCCACCTGTAAAAGAAACAGAATGTAAATCATCTGTTTTTAACTGATTAATTTTATAAACAACATCATCTACAGTTTTTAAAGTACCACTACTTTTTGATTTGGTGATTGCAGTATCACAATAATTACAATCAAGATTACATCCTGCAAATCTTACGAAAATCTGTCTTCTACCAACTAAAAGACCTTCCCCTTGAATACTGGAAAATATTTCTACAATAGGAGCTTCTAACATAATAATTCCTTGAATTTTTTAATAATTTTTATAGTTTAATATAATTTTATAAAAATGATAATTTAATTTATAATTCTTTTGTATACATAGCCCCTTGGCCTATACCTTCATTTACACATGCAGAAATTGATTTAATATTTGTTTTACTTTTTAGTCCTTCATATAATTTTAAAACGAAATATTCAGACAATGATTCTGCAGAGCTATATTTTAAAGGAAGTAAAACACAATCTTCTTTTGGTATAGTGTATCCTTTAGAGCCAATTCTAAATTGTACAGAGCCGAATTTATCAAAACTTTCAATAGATAAATCATCTTTTTCAATACCTTTAAAATCCATTTTATCATTATAGATTGGTATTAAAAATCTATGATCTAAACTATCACATAAATCTTTTACAATAGGTTTAACTTCTTTAAAATCTACAACAAAGTCATATTCACCTTCTTTTTCCCCTTCAATTTCAACATCGACAAAATAAGAATGACCATGAATACGACCACAAGTTTCATGAGCAGGGATTATATGTGCTGCTGAAAATCTTAAATTTGCATTAATCCCATTTATTAATATTTTCATAATATTCACCTTTCATATTATAATATATAATTAATTATTTATTGATTGATTAATTATTATATTGATTAATTATATTGATTAAATTTTTAAACAGTGCAATTAATAATGATATTAATCTTTTTCATGACAAACTAAAATCCTAAAAATTTAGTTTTACTTATATCCAACTTAATAGTTTCTAACTCATCAATATAAGCATTTATAACATCCTTCATAAAATCTAAAATATTATCATCATTAAAAACAAAATTACCATCATTATCTTTAATTTCAAATAGCCCTATGGTTTCAATGTCATTCGGAGTTCCACTATCACGAATATTTAATGCAAAATGAATTTTCATAGAACTTATAGAAGATGATGCAATACAGACACTTAATTTTCTATCTTCAATATAGATGTCATCTCCTTCACGATTAAGGAGCACTCCTAATTTTGATAATTTTTCATAAAAGATTAAAATCAATAATCTCTGACGTAAATATGCAATTTCCATATTAGCAGGTTGACAATCAAAAAATTCAGATATTATATGAAACATTTCATCTGACTTAATTTCTGTGCCGATATCTGCAAAATCTTTAATATTTTCAGGAACAATATTCATTGGTCCTCTCCAAGAGATTATTGAAGAGCCTCTAATATTAAATTCCTTAAAAGCCCATAATGGATCTATTTGACTTCCATCATATGGAAATTTTTCATTTATATGTTTATGTATTATTGACATAAATATCACAATTTTTTAAAATTAATTTTTCAAAATCATATACAAAATTAATTTTTTAAAATAAAATTCAAAAATTAATTATAATATATTATTATTTATTATAAAGTTAAATTAAAAGTTTAGCATTAAAAAATTTTACCCCGAAAAAAATAAAATTTAAAAATTATTTTTACATAATAATTTTGAACTAAGTTTAAATTTAATACTAATTTAATTTGAACTAAATTTTTATTGAATTTTATTAAGATTTGAACTGATTTTTAATGAAAAATCTTTAAGAAAAATTAGAAAACTATGAATTTTTAAGAAAAAAAATTAAATGAATAAAACTTAGTTAGATTTAGAAAAAAATGTTATAACAATGTAAAATCATATAATAATACTTTTATACAATTCAAATAACTTAAATATTACTTAATTATACTCAAATTAAATATTATACAAACATTAAAAATAATATTTAAAAATAAGATAAAAATAAAAATCATGCCTTAAATAATTAATTTAAGAAAAATAAAATCAAAATTTAATAATTTTGGACTAAATTTTAAAAAAATTAATAAATATAAGTCTTATTGATTAAAAAAGACCTATTTAACCATTATTTTGAATTTAAAAACATTTATATAAAATTAATTATTAAAGTATTATAAACATTTTAAAATTGAGTGATAAATTTAAAAAAAATTAGTTCTTTAAAAAAATATATTTGAAAATTTTAAATTTATAAAAAAAATTCAAAAAACCTTAATATTAGTGATTTTAAAATTATATAATTTCAAACTTGTGTGATTTTAAAATCAAAGGTATTAAGAGTTTTTTGAAAAAAAATTGAGGTGTAAATATTAATATTAATAAAAAAGCTTTGCTTTTTATAATATTTACAATTTTTATTCTTTGTTTTAGTTTAACTGCAATTAGTGCATCAGATAATAATACAAATGTTGTAAATATAGAAGATAATAGTTTAAGTTGTCAAGACAGTTTAAACCAATCTTACCAAAGTGAATCTGATAATGATAATATCCTTACAGATGAAGATTCCCAAACTCCAAATGATAATGAAGATGATAATGAAATTGGAGAAGATACAGGTAACTCACAACTTGATCAATCAGGCAATAATGAGGAAATTGCTACTTTAGATGAGGAATCTTACATAGGAACTGGAGGTAAAGCTTCAAAATCCACAGTTATTAGCGGAGTCAATAGAACCGTTAACTTTGACAGTGGCGCTTATTATAAAGTTAAATTAACAGATAAAGCTAATAATCCATTATCTGGTAAACTTATTCGTTTTAAAGTAAATGGCAAACTCTTTAATAGTACTACTGATAAAAATGGTATAGCTAAATTATTGATTAACTTCCCTGTTAATATTTATACAATTACATATTACTTTGCTGGAAGTGGAGAATATGATTGTGCTTCTGGAACTTCCACTATAAAAGTTACAAAAGCTAAAACAGGTATTCTCACATCAAATACTAAAATAATTTATAAATCAGGTAAAAAATTAACTATTTTACTCAAAAGTGCTAATGGAAAAGCTTTAGCTAACCGTCAAATTTACATTAAAATCAGAAATAAACTTTATATAAAAACCACTGATAAAAAAGGTTATGTTTATTTAACTGTTAGTGGATTTAATCTTGGAAAATATCCAACAGTACTTAGTTTTAAAGGAGGTAAAAACTATGCTCCTTCAGCTAAAGTCATTAATTTCTATGTTTATAAAATTAAAACCAATTTAATTGCGAAAAGTGAAAGTTTCAGATATGGTCTTGGTCAATACTATAGTGTTAAATTAAAAGATCAATATGGTTCAGCACTTGCATCAAAGACTATTCGTATGATTATTAATGGTAAAACCTTTACTGCTAAAACCAGTAAAAATGGAATAGCTAAATTTAAAATTTCACAAGGTGCTGGAAAATATATTGGACTTATAAGGTTTTACAGTACTAATACTTACTATGCTTCATCTAAACTAGTAGCACTTACAGTTTTAAAAGGTAAAACTTATATTAAATCTTCCGATGTTACTGTTAACTATCCATCAAAACCTGTCATTAAACTTAAGTTTTATAATGCTAATGGCAGCCCTTTAAAAAATCATGAGATTTCTATTAAAATTAATAAAAAGACTTATAAAAAATCAACTAATGGAACTGGAGAAGTTAGTTTTAGTTTAAGTATAATTCCTGGAAAATATAAAACAACCCTTAGTTTTGCAGGTACTAAAAATCTTCTATCAATCAGTAAAACCATTACTGTAAATGTTAATAAAATCAGTACAAAAATTAAAGGTAAAAATGCAAATATTCTTGAATATAATGATGATATTTATGAAGTAACTTTAACTGATAATAACAATAAAGTTTTATCCGGTAAAACTGTTTATTTCTATGTAAATAACTTAGTTTTAAGTGCTAAAACCAATGCTAAAGGAGTAGCACAAGTTAAAGTTAATACTGAACCAGGTAAATATGTAATCAGTTATAAATTCAAAGGAGATGCTTATTACGATGCTAAAATTGGTTCAAGTAATTTAACTGTAAAAGCTGATTCTAGAATGAAAGCTAATACAACTGCAAGTCCATTATATCTACTTAAAGGTAAAACAGGATACTTTTACATAACTCTTGTTAATGCTAAAAATAATGTAGGACTTCCAGGTAAGAAAATTACCATTAATTTCAGAAATAAAACCTATACAAGAACTACTGATAATAACGGAAAAGTGAAATTATTCATTAATATTTCAAAAACAGGAAAATATACTGTAAATTATAACTTTAGAGATTCAGGTGATTCAGAAGTAGCATACAAAGATATTTCAGGATCAAGTTTCGTTAAAATTATTGAACTTAAATCTGGAATGACCTTAACCTGGAGTGAAGTTAAAGGTTTAGGACTTCCTACAATTACAGTTAGTGGTAAACCTTCATGTTTAGACTGTGCTCGTAATATGGAAAAAGGTAAAATATCCTATAAAAATTATACAACTACCTTTGTTAACTGGTGTCCATTCTGTAAACAAGTAGGTAAATTAACATGGAACCCTAAACATGTATATGAAGGAGAAATTACCTGTGGAAGTGGATCAAGTAAAAATAATTATGGCGGAGGATGTGATGCAGACTTCTGTGGAGTCTGTGGTTATGATAAAACCGTTAACCTACGTGCAAAATTAATTAAAGTAGTATCAGGTTAATCCATAATATTTTTACAATTTTTATTTTTTATTTTTTATTTCTCTTGAAATTATTTTTTTTAATATTTTTAATTTTAAACTATTTTTTATTAATTTTAACTTATTTAACTTATTTTAGTTTATTTAGTTTATTGAATTAAATTTATTTTAACTTAATAACTTATTTTAACCTATTAACATGTTTTAAAATATTTTAAATAATCTAATCAAATCAAATATTTAATATAATTATAAAAATATAATAATATTTAATAAAATTTTAAAACATATTTTTACTAATCATTTAAATTTAGTGATAAAATGGAAGTTAGAACAAGAGATTTTATACACACAAAAGATGATATGTATTTTGCATCAACTAATTACCTACATCCAGAAGATAGAATCATTTCATTTTTAAGATATATTCCAGATGAAAATGGAGAGCGGGAAAAAAACGGTAAAAGATATTCAAAAGTAGGCTCAGATGAAGCATTTGCATATTTAAAAGAAAATCATCCAGAATATTTATACCACTCTGAAGTGGCAAATGTTGATATGATGGGAGTTCCAACAGATAAGGTTGATGAGATTATAAGACCAGAGGATAGACTTAAAATTATAAGAGAAGGTGGTGATGAGAAGGTTTCAGATGATGTAAGGGAAAAATTAATAGATCTATCTGACTTTTTCTATTATATTGCAGGAATCGACTATGACCATTTAGGCATTTCAGGTTCAACTTGTCCAGGTCTTCAAAAAGCAGAAATCTCCGATTTAGATTTTGTCGTATATGGTCTTGAAAACCATAAAAAAGCCATAAATGCTTTTAAAAAATATCACGACACAGAAGTTGAAGTAGGAGAGGGTGAAAGTAAAAGAAAAATAGTTCTAAATCCAATACAAAATGAATTCTGGCAGCACCTCTTTAATAAAAGAATTAAAGATGATAGTCTTACAAAAGAAGAATTCTGTTGGTATGAAGCTAGAAAATTCAATAGAGGAGTTATAAGAGGAACCCTTTTTGACATTCTATGTACAAGAAATATGGACGAAGTTGAAGGAGAATATGGCGATACTAAATATGAACCTTTAGGATACAGTCAAATAGAATGTACTATTACAAATGATTTAAAATCTATGGATAATCCTGCAGTTTATGAAATAAGCGATGTTAAATATTTAGATGGCATTAAAGAAAACATCACTGAACTTGCATCTTTAACCCACACCTATGCAGGTGAGGTTCTTGAAGGTGAACGTGTTATAGCAAGAGGTAAAGTTGAAAAAGTTATAACCAAAGGCAAAGAGCCAAGTTATAGAATACTTGTAGGTTCAACAAGAGAATCTATTGGAGAATATATTAAATTAATTGAAATTCCCAAGTGAATTTTAAATCAATATAATGAAAATTATGATTAATTATTTTAATACTTATAAGATTAAAGTTAAAAAATAATTAATCTAAATTAAATTTTAAGGCATTTGTTTTGAAATTATTATTTATGCTAACAGCTTATGTATATCTACTTTTACTATTTTCTAAAAACATTCCAAATTTAAACCATTTTGAATTTTTATTTTTACAATTTGAGGGTGGGACACAAACTTACTTTTTTATATTTTTTTTTTCTGTTATTTATCC
>CAYQMW010000044.1:0-13811 GCA_964418715.1 uncultured Methanobrevibacter sp.
TTTATCTAATTTTCCTCTTCTATTTAAACCTTCCCTAACACCATCTAAATAAACAGATCCAAAACCCTTTCTATAAAAGAACAAATATTTAATTAAAAATCCTAAAAATATGAAAGGAAAATTAACTATCTTTTGTGGAATTGGGAAGTTTTTATATATTAACCATACATTATTACGTGCTGCAAGACGAATTTTAAATTCATTATATTGGCTTCCGGATGTAGCACTGCCAATATGATATACTATCGCATTTGGACAGTAATAATTTTTATATCCATAGATTTGTGCCCTATAAGATAAATCTACATCTTCCATATATGCAAAAAATTCACCATCAAAATAACCAATATCTTCTATTAAAGATTTTTTATATAACCCTGCACCGGCACAAGTTGAAAAAACCTCACAGTAGTCACTGCGAGTGTTAATATCTTGATTATTACCTAATTTTTTTGTATAGGCAAGTAAAGTATAACTGTCTCCTGTATCATCTATAAGATTTCTATTATTATATTGAACCATTTTAGATGAAACTGAAAATGTATTATCATCAATTTCCATACATTGAACTAAATTTTTAACTGCATCACTTTCAAGTTCAATGTCATTGTTAAGTAAAAATAGATATTCAGATTTTGATGCTTTAATTGCTTGATTTACACCTTCTGCAAATCCTTTGTTTTCACTATTTATAATGAGTTTAATTTCTATTGGATAATCATTATTAATTATTTTATTTATATAATCAACACTTTCATCACTAGATCCATTATCAACAATAACAATATCACTAATATAGTCTTTATGTTGGATTAAAGATTTAAAATATACTTCTAAATATTTAAATCCATTATAATTTGGTGTTATTATTGATACCTTCATACTAATCACAGTTTAATTTTTAAGTACAAAATCTACAATCCTTTCTGATGCTTTACCATCTAAATTGTCAAATTGTAAGTTTTTAAATTCCTCTAAACGGTTAATGTTGAAGTTTTCACTTTTAATTGTATTTATTAAATCCCTAGTAGTTTTAACAATTACTCCAGGTACATCATTTTTATAGTCAATATAGAAACCTCTTTCATTTTTAAGATAATTGTCCAAATCATATGCAAATAATATAATAGGTTTATTTAATATTGTATATTCAACCATTAAGGAGGAGTAATCTGTTATTAAAATATCAGAAATTAACATTAACTCTTCAATTGACGGATAATCTGTTAAATCATAAATATTATCTAATTTTAAAACCTCTTCTAATAGATTATTATCTTGACCAAACTGATACATTCTAGGATGAAGTCTTAAAAGTAAAACATAATCTCCTCCCAATTCCATTTCAAATTCTTTAAAATCAAAATATTTAAAGACATTATTAAACTCGCTTGTTTCTCTAAATGTTGGAGCATATAATATTATTTTTTTATTTTTAACTTTTGGATAAGTCTTCTCAAAATTAGATTTAATTTTTTCTATATTTTCCTCTTTAAGATTTTCTGGAGCGAAATAATCTAATCTAGCCATTCCTAATGGAAATATTTTTTCCTCATCAATCTGGAAAGCTTCAGCGAAATCATGTTTATAATTTTTTGAAGTTATGAATAAAAAATCGGTTTTAGTAGATGATTTTCTTATAAGATTTATTAGGTCTTTATCATCTTTTGATGTAGTAGAATAACCGAACTTTTTAAATCCCCCGGCACCATGCCAAAGTTGAATAACTTTAGTCTTACGAGATATATTCATATATGCAAGTGGAAAGAAATTATCATTTAAAAAAATATAATTAGACCTTGCAAGAGTATAGATATTTTTAAGTGAAATATTGTTTTTTATAATATAATTATAGGTAAAATCATTATTTTGGCTTCTACTTTTAAATTCCCTATAAATATAGCGAAAATCATCATTAAATGATTGATTTTTATCAGATACAAATGATATGGAATTGTCTTTAACTGGGAAAATCCTAAATAAATTAAAAATAAAACCATATACCCTATGTTTTAAAGCCATTTTAACTACCTTAAAAATAATATTAAATTTTAATTAAACTTTAATTTTAAAAGAAATCTAAAATTTACAAAAAATATAACAATAAATAATTAACTAAATTAATAAATTGAGTAAATTAATAATTAACTAATAAATTAAATTTAATTAATGGAGTTTAATATTTTTTAAATCTTCTTTGGTTCCTGTTTTTGCAAATTCAACATATTCATCACAAATCTCATCAACATCACCATATCTAATGAGATTTCCCTGATCAAGCCAAATAACCTTATTACACATTTTTCTAATTGCACTTACTGAATGGGTTACCATAATAACTGTAACTCCTTCACCCATTAACTCTTCTAATTTATCTTTACTTTTCTTTTTGAATTTTACATCCCCAACAGATAAAACCTCATCTAAAATTAATATATCAGGATTTACAATAGTTGCAACTGAAAAACCTAATTTTGCCTTCATACCAGAAGAGTAATTTTTAATAGGAACTTTAATAAAGTCTCCAAGTTCTGAAAATTCCACAATTTCCTCATATTTCTCTTCTAAAAACTCTTTTTGATAACCTAAGATAGAACCGTTTAAAAAGATGTTCTCTTCACCAGTATAATTAATATCAAAACCAGCACCTAACTCTAAAAGTGGTGCTACTCCACCTCTAACTGTGACATTTCCTTCAGTAGGTTTCATAACACCAGATAAAATCTTAAGTAATGTACTTTTACCTGCACCATTAAAACCGATAATACCTAATCTTTCACCTTTGTGAACTTTAAAGGACACATGATTTAAAGCCTTAAATTTAGTCTTTTCAGGTAAATCACGTTTAAGTAATCTTATAATATATTCTTTAAAATTATCCACTTTCTCTTCGGCAAGTTGGAATTCCATTGAAACATCTTCTACCTCAATGATAATCTCATCTGATACAGGATAATTTCTTAAAGGATTCTCTTCAATGATTTTAGCCTTATTAGCCTTAGCCTTATTAGCTTCAAGTTGGGCTTTTCTTTTAGCCTTTTTATATCTAAGATTTTCATATCTTTCTGTCATCTTTTTTAAATCTTGATGAATGTTTTCTGAATCAGAATAAATATTTACAGGTAACCATTTAAATTTTAAATCTAAAACTTCACCTTCACTAACATCCACATCAATAACATGTTTATCTGTTAGACTTACAAGTGTTGAAGAATCTAATAATTCTTTTTCATTATTTAAAGTAATCTTTCTAAAATCAATATAGATAGGAATCTTTTTATTATTAATATCTGGAAAATCAGGTCCATTAAGGAATATTCTTAAAATACCTTCACTTTTAACTTTAAGTTTAACAGATAAATTTACATCCTGACTTAAGATTGAAATTCCACTACCATCTTCATTTTTTCCCCAATGTTTATTTAAAAGCATATTAGTATCTGAAGATTCTAAAAGTTCAACTGCCCCATCAGATTTAGCGAAATTTTTAAAATCAATCCTTCCAGTATAATATTTAGATACATTTGAATTAATAAAATTAGAGCAAATATCCACGTCACTAGTAGCATAATGTTTAATCCAGTCTGAAATAGATGAATACTCAAAATCAACTCCCTCTACATCATCATAGATTTTTACAACACTCAATGAAGGAGAGAAATACTGCATTGGATAATAATCAGTTAATTCAAGTTTTTCTGTAAAGAACTCGTAAACAGGTAGAGAAACTAAATTTATAAATTTAGATTTGAATTCATCATTGTAAAATACATTTTTTAAATAATCTACAAATTCATCGCTACTAATAGCTTTGTCGTTATTTTCAGCTACACTTATATCTGGGCCTGTAATATATTCACAGTCTAATTTTTTGTATGGGTATTTTTCATTAAGTTTTTTTGCATATTCTTCCATTTGGAAATTAACACGTTTACCTTCAAACTTAAAGTCCAATAATTCAGGAGAATACCTTGTTAAAATAATAGCAATTAATAATTCTCTATCCTCTACATCATCTGCTGTTAATTTTAATTTATTTAGTAAGGAATCGTAAAATGGAGATAAACTAAATATATTTTGGAAGTATTCTTCAACAGAATCTTTTCCACATCCATTTCTTGATATAGATTCTTTATAATATCTCCAACTTAACCAGTCATCATCTTCGGGGTAATTTCTCTCAAGATCTTTAAAATCATCTTCAATAATGTTTAAACATGCATCAGATGAGAAAAGATATTGTATTGTATAGTCAACAAAACTATCTGGAAACTCATCTTTTGATGTGGAAGGTAGACCCTTTAAAATACTTCCTCCTCTTGAGTTAAATGAATAGACAGTATCTTCATATCTTGAAAAAGTATAAGGATAATTATTGTTAAATCCTAATTTAAGATAGGAAGATGAATTAATGACTGTATCCATATCATTAAAGTAAATCTTTCCAGATGAGAATACCTCTTCATCTAAATTAAAACCTAATCCATCAGCCAGTTCATTTAATGCTTCAGAGTTAGCTAGTGGGTTAAGTGAATCTGTAAGAGTAGAAAAGTTTATCTTATCAAAATCAATATTAGCATTAAGTAAGATTGAAAAAATAGCTCTTGATTCAATATCTCCAGATAAATTAAAGTTAATATTATTGGTTTTTTCTTTTAAGTTA
Source organism: uncultured Methanobrevibacter sp. (assembly GCA_964418715.1). Taxonomy (GTDB): domain Archaea; phylum Methanobacteriota; class Methanobacteria; order Methanobacteriales; family Methanobacteriaceae; genus Methanarmilla. The sequence continues at coordinate 4,664 of CAYQMW010000044.1, forward strand.
CGTATAATGTTAACCCACTTATTAAACCAAGAATCTAGTAATTTTAATCCTTTTTTTGAATTTATATCAATAGTTGCTTCTTCATAATCGATTTTATCAAATGAAATGTCTTTGGTTTTTTTATTTATACAGACAACCTGATTTCTATCAACTGTTTCTATTTCATTGATTAGTGTATTTTTATATGAAAAAGCATGTATGTTATTTCTTTTAAAAAGAGATTTTGCAAAATCCTCATTAACAGATAATTTATAATCATCCTTTATATGTTCTACTAATTTCCAAAAAGAGTTTGATATTGCAAAATAATCATTATCTTTAAATAAATATAATGTATATGAACCATTAAAATCTTGGGTGATTCTTATCTCATTATCATCTGCTTTTAGGTTAATGAAAACACCGCAGTTACTATCAGGAGTGATTTCTTCTTGATTTTGAACTATTTCTAAATCACAAATAGCAAAACCATATAATTTTGAATTTATTGAATCAATATTATTTGAATCAATGATAAAAAATTCATCTTCATAATATTTGTCAAATTCATTCATCTTTTCACTCCTATTTGATTGGATTATTAATTTCATATAAATTAAATTATTAAGTAAACTAAATTTAAATAAATTAAATTAAAGTAAATTGAATTTTATTGAATTTATATTTATTATATTTATATTAAATTACCAATTAATAATAAAAAATTAAATACGTAAAATAAACTCATCCTGATATTTATAAAATATCATTAAACCTAAAATCAACGATATAAATGCACATGCGGCTAAATATAACAATGGTTTAATTTCAGGAAAAGTACCATATAAAACACAGGCCCTACAACTGGATATTGCAGCATATATCGGATTCAGCTTAAAGAATATTAAAAATCTCTTAGGAACAATATCTATAGGGTAGAAAACTGCACTTAAATAGGTTAACATCATTGTTACAACTTTCCACAAATAATTTATATCTGTAAAGTAGGTTGCAAGTGTAGTTAATATTAAACCAACACCAATAGTTAATATAAGCACTAATGCTATTGGAATAACCACATAAATAATTGAGAAATAAAATTCCTGTCCTGTTACAATCATTACAAGAACAAGAACAATTAATGATATTAAATAATTAATAAATTCTGAAACAATAGTTCCAAGTGGAAACATATATTTTGGAACATAGATTTTCCTAATAATAGCCTTATTATTTTTAATTGATTTCATAGCTCCAGATGTACCTTTTGCAAATAAATCTAAGATTAACCTACCTGTAAGTAAATATACTGGAAAGTTAGGGATAGATCTAGAGAAAAATGTTGAAAATACAATTGTTAGAACTATCATTTGTAAAAGAGGATTTAAAAAACTCCAAAATAGACCTAAAACAGAATCCTTATATTTACTTTGCACATCTTTTTTAACTAATTCTGAAAGTAAAAATTTATATCTGTGAAAATTAGTTAAAAATCTATGAAGATTCCCACTCATATTATCTCTCTAAATTTTTAATTATTATAATTAAATTAATATAATACTAATAATATATGTCTTTAAATATTTAAAATTGATTATAAAACAATTGGAAAAATACTGTTAATATGTCTTTATATTTAAAATTGACTATAAAAAATTGAAAAATTATATGAATTAAATTAATTTTAATATTTGTTCCACTGAAAAAACTAATTTAAACTTAAATTATATGAATTAAATTAATTTAAGAATATGTTCATTAAAAAAAACTAATTTTAAGCTTAAATAAATAAAATTAAAAGCAGGGAATTTAAAAATTAATAATATTATCTATTCCCATACATTTTATTATAATACTCTTGGTACTGACCACTTTTAACCTGTTCTATCCAATCCTGATTATCTAAATACCAGTTAATAGTTTCAATAATTCCAACTTCAAAGGTATATTTAGGCTTCCAGCCTAATTCATTTTGAATTTTTGTAGAATCAATAGCATAACGTCTATCATGACCTAAACGATCTTTAACAAATTTAATAAGTGATTCACTTTTATCTAGTTCTTTAAGTATTAATTTAACAATATCAATATTGGTCTTTTCATTATTTCCACCAATATTATAGACCTCACCGATTTTACCTTTATGAAGTACTAAATCAATTGCAGTACAGTGGTCGTATACATGAAGCCAATCACGAATATTTAAACCATCACCATAAACTGGCAGTTCTTTTTCTTCAAGTGCATTGGAAATCATAAGTGGAATTAATTTTTCCGGAAACTGATATGGGCCATAATTATTAGAACATCGTGTAATATTAATAGGTAAATCAAAAGTATTATGATATGCTCTAACCATTAAATCTGCACCTGCCTTTGAAGCAGAATATGGACTGTTTGGTTGAAGAGGAGTTGTTTCTCTAAAGTATCCTTCTTTTGGAAGTGATCCATAAACTTCATCAGTTGAAATTTGAAGATATTTTTTAATACTATGTTTTTTTGCTGCTTCAAGTAAGACCTGTGTTCCAAGAATATTTGATTTAATAAATATTTCAGGATCTTCTATACTTCTATCAACATGACTTTCAGCTGCAAAATTAACAATATAATTACATTTAGAAACCAGTTCATCTACAAGCTTCTCATCTCTTATATCTCCTTTTACAAATGAATAATTATTACAATCTTCAATATCTTTTAAATTTTCAAGATTTCCACAATAGGTTAAAGCATCTAAATTTATAAAATGATAATCTGGATATTTATCAACCATATATTTAAGGAAATTACTTCCAATAAATCCTGCTCCACCAGTTACTAATACTTTCATCATAAAATCTCCAAATAATAAATTAAAATTGATTTAATAAATAATAAAAATAATCTTAAAAAATAAATCTCTAAACTGTTAAAAGTCTACTGAAGTATCTTTAAGAGCCTTCCAGTTTAAATCTTTTTCAGATAAAAGTAAATTTTCTTCTCCAATCTCATCAATTGGCCAATCAATAGCTATATCAGGGTCGTTATATAATATTCCACCTTCATCATCAGGATTGTAAAAGTCTGTACATTTGTATACAAATTCTGCAACATCAGACAATACTACAAAACCATGAGCAAAACCTTCTGGAATAAATAACTGTTTTTTATTTTCTTCTGTTAGGGTTTCTCCAACCCATTTACCATATGTTTTAGAGTTTTTTCTTAAATCTACAGCAACATCAAATACAGAACCTTTAATAACTCTAACTAATTTACCTTGAGGTTGTGTATATTGGAAATGTAATCCTCTTAAAACACCTTTTGATGATCTGGATTGATTATCTTGAACAAATGTTAAATCTATTCCTTCAGCTTTAAAATCATTTTCATTATATGTTTCCATAAAGTATCCACGTTCATCACCGAATACAGCCGGTTCAACTGTAAATACTCCCTCTATATCTAATTTTGTAATTTTGAATTTTCCCATAAAATCTAACCCACATAAATTAAAATAATAATAGCAATAATAAAAAATAACTATTGTTTTGCTAAATTAATTAAATACTGACCATATTCAGTTTTCTTAAGTGCCTCACCTTCAACTAAGAGGTCCTCTTCTGTAATATAACCTTTATAATATGCAATTTCTTCTAAACAAGCAACATACAATCCTTGTCTTTTTTGGATTGTTTCAATAAAATTAGCCGCTTCAAGAAGGCCGTCATGAGTTCCTGTATCAAGCCATGCCATACCTCTTCCAAGAAGTTCAACTTTAAGTGTTCCCCTTTTTAAATATTCTTCATTAATTGATGTAATTTCAATTTCTCCTCTATCAGATGGTTTGACATTTTTTGCAATATTAATTACATCATTATCATAGAAATAAAGACCAGGTACAATATAGTTACTTTTAGGATTTTCTGGTTTTTCTTCAATTGATAATACATTCCAATCATTATCAAATTCTACAACACCAAAAGATTCAGGATTTTTAGTATAATATCCAAATATTACAGCACCTTCTTCTAGATTAGTTGCTCTTTCAAGGATTTCTGTAAATCTATGGCCATGGAAAATATTATCACCTAAAATAAGTGCAACATTATCATCACCAATAAATTCTTCTCCAAGAATAAATGCATCAGCCAAACCTCTAGGTTCATCTTGAACCTTATATGAAAAGGACATTCCTAAATTACTGCCGTCCCCTAATAATTCTTTAAAAAGAGGTAAATCCCTTGGAGTAGATATGATTAATATTTCCCTAATACCTGCTAACATTAAAATAGATAATGGGTAATATATCATCGGTTTATCATAAATTGGTAAAAGTTTTTTTGATACAGACTGAGTAATTGGATAAAGACGTGTTCCACTTCCTCCAGCTAAAATAATTCCTTTCATCGAATACCTCACAAAAAATTAAAAATTTTATTAAAGTCAAAAATTACTATATTATATATCATATTTTAATTAACTATAAAAAAAGTTTTCTAAACTAAATATATTTATTATATATTTAATAGTTTACACTTATAAAAATTTGTATATAAAAAAGACCTAATATTATCTTTATAATTAAAAAAGAATATTCTGCTTTTTTTAATATTTTTTTAGTTTCAAATCAAAAAAGAAATATATGATTAAAACTCAGATATATATCTAAATAAACATTATTCAGATTTTAAAATAATAATATATCATTTATTTAAAATTAATATTATAGACATATTTTATAATTTTATAGGTACAATTAAATGAAGAAAATTATAAAAAAGGGATAAAATGGGATTAAAAGATATATTTAAACCAAAATACGAACACAGCGACTATAAAGTGAGAATTAAAGCATTAGAAGAATTAGATGACCAGGAAATAATAAGCAATATGGCAAAAAATGATAAAAATTGGAGAGTGCGTGTAGAAGCTGTAAAAAAAGTTAATTCAGATGCTGTTTTAGAAGATATTGCTAATAATGATTTCCTAATTTCAGGTGAGGTTAGACTAGAAGCTACAAGTAATATTAATGATAAGGATATTCTATTTAGTATTGCTAAAGATCTAAACCAGTATGAATCCATTCGTTTAAAGGCTATTGAAAAACTTAAAGATAACGAATCATATTTAGCAAAAATTGGAAAAGAGTGTAAAGATGATAAATTTGCTGATATTATTATAAATAATATTGGAACTACATCTGTTTTAGCAGATATTGCAAAAAATACTCCTAGTATAGATATTGGTTATAAAGCCCTTGAAAAAATTAATGATGAAACTCCCTTAAGTGATATTGCAATAAATGCTTCTAAAGAAAATATTGGTATAAAAGCAGTTGAAAAGATTAATGATGAAAAAATTTTAATTGAAATTGTAAAAAATTCTAAAGCAGATTCAGTATGTGCTAAAGCAGTTAAAAAAATTAATGACCAAACTCTTTTAATGGAAATTGGTAAATCTAATCCAAATATTTATGAATACTGTGTGGAAATGATTGACGACGAGCAAATTTTAATTGATATTGCGAAAAATAATGATGATGAATATGTTCGAAGAGATGCAGTAGAAAAGATTAATGATAAAACTGCCTTAACATATATTGCTAAAAATGATTCTGATTATACTGTTCGTCAAAATGCTCTTAAAAAAATTAATGATGAATCTGTTTTAGGAAATATTGCAATAAATGCAAATCATAAGGATATTACTGATGAAGCTATTGAAAAGATTGAATCTGAGCCTATTTTATATAATATTTCTCAAAATCATATATTAACACCTTGTCGTGAAAAAGCTTATAATAAACTTAGTATGGAATTTATTGCAAAAACGTGTCCACATGAAACTATTTATGGTTCTTATGAATATTCTTATAAAGAGGCTATTGAAAAAATTGATGATGTGTCTGTTTTAGCAGATATTGCAAAAAATAGTGATATTTGGAAAAAGGGTTGTCAAGCTGTTAGTAAAATTAATGACCAGTCAGTTTTAATAGATATTGCACAAAATGCTTCTGATTTTGTGGTTCGAAAACGTGCAGTTGAAGAAATTAGTGATGAGATGGTTTTAGCAGATATTGCAAAAAATGATGAAAACGAATTTGTTCGTGAAGCTGCTTTTGAAAAAATTAGTGGTGACTCTACTTTAATTTATAATGCTAAAAATGATTCTAGTCCATTTGTTCGTGAAGCAGCTGTTAAAAAGATTAGTGATGAATCTGTTTTAGAAGATATTGCTAAAAATGATTCTAGTCCATTTGTCCGTAAGGCAGCTGTTGAAAAGGCTAATTTAAATCAAGATACAATTATAAATATTGCTAATAAATTTAAAGATATAGATATTATACTAATGATTGAAGATAAAGACATTCAAGAAGAAATATTATTTGATGTAGCTAAAAATGGAAAAGAATTAAACCGTAAAGAAGCAGTAATGTTCATGTCCAATATAGATAATTTAAAATATATACATGATAATGATACAATTAGCCATCATTATGAAGAAAGAATGGATGACGATGGAAATATTCCAAAGCATATACACTCTATCCGGTTAGAGAAGCTGCTAGTAAACGATTAAAGGAGTTAGCTAAATCAGATTGAAAAAAATAAGTTAATATAGTGAATTTAAAAAAATAGATAATGGTAATATCCATTATCTTATACATCCCATGGTCTTGTAGTATATCCTAATTCTTTAGCTAATTTTTCTTCCCATTGGTTTTTCTTAAATATATAATAATAATCATCTTTTTTATCTTTTAATTTTTCAGTTGCAACTTTATGTTTATGGTAAACATAAGCCTCTGGAGCTTGATAAATTTTTAATTTTAAAATATGCCTAATAAAATCTGAATATATTCTATCAGATCTGTAATGTCTTCCAAGTTCTGCATCTAAACCTAAGGACTGATTTAGAATATCTCTTTTAATATATGTACAGAAAAATGGAGCAAAATTTAATTCTAATAATTTACCGTCATGATAATAAGGCATATTTACAATATTATGATGAATTTTTGATGGAGTTACATCACAGTCAAATGTAATATCACAATATGGAACATGATTTTTCATAAATTCAATTCCGCCAGGTAATATTTCATGAGGAACGATTAATCCACAGTCTTCAATACTATATGCACAGCTTTGCATGTGTTCAATAGCTCCTTCAAATAAAACAGCATCATTATTTAAAAGTAAAATATCAGAATCCTCATCAGACAAATCTATTCCCTGATTTACTCCATATGTAAAACCATAGTTAACTTCATTTAAGATTAATTTAATCTTACCGTCTTTTTCAAGACCTAAAAGATAATCCTTAACTTCCTGTTCTGAATCATTATCAACAACTACAATATCAACCATATCCCCATAATTAAAGGACAATATTGCATTGATACAATTTGTAATCTCGTTTAATGACTCATAACTAGGAATAACTACACTTACCTTTCGCTCCAATTCTTTATATGGCTTTGGAGTGTATTTATTTTTCTCAACTATTTTACTTGCATATTCATGATAGTCTATTTCAACATTTGATAATCTGTTATTTGAATTGTTTTCATAACATCTTGAAAGTAAAAATGGTACAGAATACATTTTACAATTATTACTGATTCTTAAAATATAATCCCAATCTACAAATCTAGATAAATTTTCATCAAAGTTTCCAACTACATCAGAAACTTCTTTTTTATGTGCGAAACAACTCATATCAATATAATTTTTATTGTGAAGTAAGGGTTTATTATATGATGCGAATCTTACAGCATAAGGATTATCACCGAAATCTTTATAGAGCATTTGTCCTGAATAAAGTGCATCAGCATCTTCAATTTTATAAAAAGCCCCTACAAGAGTTTCAAGATATTCTTTCTCCCAAAGATTATCTGAATCGAGATATGTGATTATATCCCCTACTGAATATTTAAGACCTGTGTTTCTTGCTGAAGCTACTCCTTTATTTTCCTCATGAGTGATTACAACAATCTTTTCATTGCGAAGAGCTCTTAAAATACTGCCAGTTCCATCAGTACTTCCATCATCAACAATGATTAATTCAAAATTAGTGTAAGTTTGAGCTAAAACAGAATTAACTGCCTTTTTTATAATATCTCGTCTGTTATAAGCAGGCATTATTACAGATACAAATGGTAACTCTGGAGAATTTGAAAGATTATCTCTTAAATATTTACCTATATGATCCATAAATGCAAAACATCGTCTATCCTGCATTACAAATGGTGTGTTTACAATCGGATCTACAAATGAATTTATAAGAAATTCATCAAAATTGATAAAATCAGCTTTCTTTCTAAAAAGTTTAAGATCCCTCTTATGTCTTTCTAAATCAGCTAAATATATTCTTTCTTTTTTTTGTAATTGGCCATAATTATCCTTATAATAATTATAACTATTACTTTTCTTTAGAAAAAACTCCATAAAAGACATTTAAACACCATAAGATAATATAAAATATTTAATTTAGTTAATTTATAAGAATTTAAACTATAATATAAAAAAAATTAATCTAAAAAATTAGATTAATCTTTAATAGTTTTATAATGCATTTTTAATAGCTTCACTCATTTCCATAGTAGATGCGTTTCCACCTAAATCAGGTGTTACATCTTTACCTTCAGATAATACTTTTAAAATTGCATTTTCTAATCTATCTGCTGCATCCTTTTCACCGAGATAGTCAAGCATCATTTTTGCAGATAAAATCATTGCAATAGGATTTGCAATACCTTTACCTTCAATCTTAGGTGCAGAACCGTGTACAGGTTCAAATAAACCAGTAGTCTCACCAATGTTTGCAGATGGTATTAAACCTAAACCACCGACAAGACCTGCTCCTTCATCAGATAAAATATCTCCAAATAGATTAGTAGTAACTAAAACTTCAAATTGACTACCTTTTGTAACTAAATACATACTAGTAGCATCAACATAGAAATCATCAGTTTCAATACCGTCGTCTTTGTATTCTTCACCTACTTCATATAAGATTTTCTTAAATAAACCATCGGTTTTCTTTAATACATTTGCTTTGTGAACACCTGCAACTTTAGTTTTACCATTAGCTTTTGCATATTCAAATGCATATCTGATGATTCTCTCATCTGCTTCTCTTGTAATAATCCTTTTTGCAATTGCACCGTCTTCAGTTTCTTCTT
>CAYQMW010000045.1:0-1965 GCA_964418715.1 uncultured Methanobrevibacter sp.
ATGATTTTTGAGGATTTTTGATAATATTCAAAATTTTATCTATTTTTAAATTGTTTAGTTAATTTTAAATCAGTTTTATTATTTATTGTTTAAAACTTAAATCATTTGTTAATATGTATTTTTTCAAAAAATAATGTCAGAATTACTTTTTATTTAAATTATTAAAAATAATAAAATAATTTTATTTATTAAAAATACTAAAATTATTTAAATTATTAAAAGTAAATATTTTATTAATAGAAATTTTATAATATTCATTTTTAAAAATTAATATATTAAGGTGTTATAATGAAAGCGGTTATTCCTGCAGCAGGTTTTGGAACTAGGTTTTTGCCTGCTACTAAAGCACAACCAAAAGAGATGTTACCGGTATTTGATAAACCTACAATTCAATATGTTATTGAAGAGGCTGTAGCATCCGGTATTGATGATATTTTAATTGTTACAGGTAAAAATAAAAGGTCTATTGAAGATCATTTTGATAAATCATTTGAACTTGAATACACTTTAAGAGAAAGTGGTAAAAATGATGTTTTAAAACAAATTCAAGAAATTACAGATTTAGCTGATATTTGTTATGTTCGTCAAAAAGAACAAAAAGGTCTTGGAGATGCAATTTATTGTGCTAAAAAACATATTGGCGGAGAATCTTTTGCCGTTATGTTGGGAGATACTATTACAAAAGGTAATGTTCCTTGTACTAAACAACTAATTGATATAAGCCGTAAATACAACTCTTCAGCTATAGCTGTTGAAGAAGTGCCTAATGAAAAGGTTGAAAGATATGGTATTATTAAAGGAAGACCGGTTGAAGATTGTGTATACAAAATTGATGAGTTGGTAGAAAAACCTTCACTTCAGGAGGCACCTTCTAATCTTGCGATTATGGGAAGATATGTTTTAACTCCGGATATTTTTGATTGTATTGAAGAAACTACTCCCGGTAAAGGTGGAGAAATACAATTAACTGATGCTTTAAGTAAATTAAATGTAATTTATGGATCTATATTCAGTGGAAAAACTTATGATATTGGAAATCGTTTAGAATGGCTTATGACTTCTATTGAATTTGCACTTGATGATGAAAAATCTCGTAATCAAATTTTGGAATTTTTAAAAACTAAAGTTTAATTTTAATTTTAATAGGATGTGATTTAATGGAAACTCAAAGAATATTAGTTACTGGAGGAGCAGGATTTATAGGAACCAATCTTGTTAATGAACTTAGATCAAGAGGACATGAAGTTTTATCAGTTGATCTCTTACATCATGAAGATGAAGCTGACTTATATGCAGATAAATATGCAGATTATGTAAGGGGAGACGTTAGAAATTATCGTCAAATTGAAAGGATTTTTGAAGATAATGATAAATTTGATTATGTTTATCACTTGGCAGCAGAATATGGTCGTTGGAATGGTGAAGGTTACTATGAAAACTTATGGGAGACTAATGTTATTGGTCTTAAAAATATGATTAGACTTCAGGAGAAGTTAAAATTCAGAATGATTTCATTTTCCAGTTGTGAAGTATATGGTGATTATAAAGGAGTAATTACTGAAGATTTAATGGAAACCCATCCAATTAATGAAACTTATCAAATGAATGATTATGCTATCAGTAAATGGGCTGGAGAATTAATGTGTATGAATTCAGCTGAAATGTTTGAAACTGAAACTGTAAGAGTTAGACCATTAAACTGTTATGGTCCTCATGAAGCATATTCTCCATATAAAGGTTTTATTCCTATTTTTATCTATAAAGCATTACATGACCAACCATATTCAGTACATATGGGTCATAAAAGAATCATCGATTATGTAGAGGATACTGCAAATACTTTTGCAAATATTGTAGATAATTTCATTCCTGGTGAGGCTTATAATGTAGGTAGTAAACCTGAATGGGAAAAAGATATAAAAGAATATTCTGATATTGTTCTTGAAGCATGTGGTAAAGATGATT
>CAYQMW010000045.1:1975-13781 GCA_964418715.1 uncultured Methanobrevibacter sp.
CAACTTGTAAAATACACACCGCCTGAACCATTTACAACTAAAGTTAAAACTGTAGATTGTTCTAAAGCTATTCGTGACTTAAAACATGATCCAAAGGTAAGTCCAGAAGAAGGTATTAAAAGAACAGTTGAATGGATGAAGGAATATTATAGGATAGAATAGATTTTTAATTATTAAAAATCATTTTAAATATATTATATTTTTAAATTTTTTGATTTAAATAGGTTTTAATTTTAAATTAAAATCCTTTTTTTATATTTTATAGGTGTTTTAATGGTTAAAATAGTGGCTTTAATACCGGCATTTGATGAAGAAGTTGCAATAGGTTCTGTTATTCTTAGAACATTACAATATGTTGATGATGTATTGATTGTTGATGATGGAAGTAGTGATGCTACAAGTCAAATTGCTAAATTGGCAGGTGCAAAAGTAATTACTCATCCTACAAACCTTGGAAAAGGTGAAGGTTTAAAATCTGGTTTTCAATATATTGAAGATGATTATGATATTATCGTTACTATTGATGGCGATGGTCAACATAATCCAGATGAAATTCCTAAATTACTAAAGCCAATACTTGATGGAGAATCTGATTGGGATAATGGTAGTAGATATAAGAATGGTCCTGAGGAGAATACTCCTGCTTACAGACGTGTTGGCCAACAGGTACTTGATAAAGCAACTAATATTTCTGCAGGTATAAGTGTCACTGATTCACAAAGTGGTTTTAGGGCATTTTCATCAAAACTTGTCCCCTACTTTAGATTTAAAGATACAGGTTTTGGTATTGAAAGTGAAATGCTTGTTGATGCTGCAGAGAATGGTTTTAGAATAAGTGAAGTTCCTATTACTGTTCGTTATGATGTTGATGGTTCTACTAAAGATCCTGTAACTCATGGTGTTGGTGTTCTATTAACCATTTTTAAGGATAAGGTTGTAAGAACTGTTAAAAAAGATTAATATTTTTTCTTTTTTTTTAATTTTTATTACTTTTAATCATCTTTTAAATTTATTAAAAAATATCTATTTTTACGAGAGTTTGATATTTATTTAAAATTAGTCAATTTTATATTATTTATTTTTATTATTATTAAAAAAAGTTGGATAAATGACTATTTAGTCATTAAATCCATTATTGTAAATGGTTCTCCTTCTTTTCGTTCTCCAGGAGCTCTTGAACCTGGCATTCCAGGTATACCATTTTTCATAAATTCTTCTTTTTGCCTATCTGCCATATTTCGGAATATTAATTTATATGCTGCACATTGTGGATCTACTGCCTTTGGTGAGTGTGCTGATACAATTCCATTATAAGGACATCCTCCATTACAGTGTCTTCTAAATCTACATCTTTTACAATCTTCTTTTACAAATTCATTGAATTCATTTAATCTGCCATATGCTTCAGATGCTTCAAGGTCTTCAATTGTTGGTTTGTCTTTAACATTTCCCATTATATACTCATCCATTCCAACAAACCTGTAACATGGGTAAATACTACCATCATGACCTACTGCTAATGTAGTACCTACACAATCATTAAATGCACATAGGGTTCCTCTTCTTATAAAACTGCTTTTTGCCATATGGTCAAAATCCATTATCTGGAACTTGTCTAAATCATAGAGATATTTATCTAAAAGTTCTAACATTAATTTACCATAATCTTCCTGGTTTAATGCCCATGGATCTGCATTTTCACCACGAAGTGATGGTAGTGCTGAGTGGATTTTTACAGTGGCTTGCATTTCTTTAAAGTAGTCGTATATATCCTCTGCAAAATCTTTAGAGTATGATGTAAAGGTACATACATAACTAACATTCAATCCTTTATCTTCTGCAAGTTTTACATTGGTCATTGTTTTATCATAATAGCCTGTACCTCTTTGATAATCAGTTATTTCTTTAGGTCCATCTATACTGGTTGATAAAATTACCTTATTTTCTACTAAAGGTCTGCTATATCATCTGTAAGTAGCCATAAATTTGACTGCATTGAGTAACCACTATGATTTTCAAGAGTGTTAAGTATTTTAAATGCATCTTTATAATAATCATATCCTGCAAGTAATGGTTCTCCACCATGGAAGGTAAAGTGAACTGTATCATCACTTTTAAATTCCTCTAACCATTCTTTGATATTTTCAACTATACTTATATCCATTATTTCTGCTTCTTTATCTGAGCCCCAACAGTATTTACACATACCTGGACATCTTAATGTTGGAATAATCATTATATGAAAAGGCATTTTAAACCACGACAATTTTAACTTAATTAAAATAAAAGATTTTATTTATTATTAGTTAGATTATTATATCTAATAAATTTATTTAAAAGTAATTGTTAAAAATTAGTTAAATATGAAATTTTTTCTTAAAATTAGTTTTTCTAAAATTGAATTATTTAATATTAAAAATTAATAAATTAGCATTATTTAAAAAATTAAATTAATGAAGTTTTTTATTTAATTCTTTAACATAAATGCTTTTAGGATCTTCGGAGTGGTCTTCTGCACCTTCAAATTCAAACCCACATTCACTACATTTAAAGTATGCAGTTTCAGCATGTGCTCCATGTGTATCTATTAATTTTCTGCGTACAGTTTTATCTGTAGAACCACAATTAGGACATTCTTTTAAAATATCTTCCATCTTCATTTTATCACCAATAATTTAATAAATATTCTTATATTATCATTTTATATTAATAAATTTTTTAGTATTTTTTTAATCTTTTTTTTAAAAAAGAATTATATATTAATATATAACTTCATTTTAAGTAAAATTATTATAGTAAATAATAAATTATTTTCTTTTTAATATTGTACAATTAAATAAATATTTTAAAACATTTCTAAATATCTTATCTAATTACTTATGAATTTTATAAATTTTTGATAAAATTTCAATAAATCTTATATGTTAAAAGATAATAACTACTATATATTATGATAATTTTATCATTTTAAACTTATTTTAAAATATTATTTAAATTAATTATTTAAAGATAAAGGTAATTTTATGGTTAAAATTAGATTAGGTCTTCCAAAAGGAAGTTTAAACAATGTAAATCGTGGAAATACTCATCAATTATTTGTTGATGCTGGTTATGAGCTTAAAGGGTATGAACCTGAAAATGAAGATTATGATATTGAATTTTTAAATGATGAAGAAATTGAAGCATCATTAAACAGGCCACAAAGTTCTCCTGTTGAATTAAATCGTGGAATGATAGATATAGCTATTTTAGGAGAAGATTGGGTTAAAGAAGAATCAGTAATGCAGGATATTGAAATTACTAAAATTGGAGATTTGTTTTATGGTGAAACTAATCTTGTAGTTGCAGCACCTAAAGATGCTCCATTTGATAATTTAACTGAATTTTTCAGATCATTGCAAGATAGAACCCAACCTGTTTTATGTTTTACTGAATATCCAAACTTAACACGTAAATTCATTATGGAAAATGAAGGATATCAGGAATTATATGGGGATACAGTACCATTTGTACAAGTAAGAGGTCTAACTCATGGAGATAATAAACAGGTTCAGATTATTAATTCAGATGGTGCAACTGAAACATATATTGCAAAAGGTGCTGATTTCATTGTAGATAATACTCAGACTGGTTCCAGTTTAAGAAAAGCAGGTCTTAAAATTGTTGATATTATTCTTCACTCTTCAGCTGGTTTATATGCTGGTGTGGAATGTACTGGGGATAAGATGGTTAAAGCACAAATGATTTACGAACAATTGCTCGGTGCTATAACTGCAAGAAAATACTTTGATGTTAAGTTTAATATTAAAAATGAAAAACTAGAAGAGTTAAATCATTACTTGATTGATAATGGATTCTGTTCTCATGAACCTACTGTAAATCAGGGTAAAGAATATTCTCAGGTAAATGTTTTAATTGCTAAGAATAATTTCCCAGAATTGTTAGATGGAATAAAACAATTAGGTGCATCTAGTATTATCCGTTCTGGAGTAAAACAATATGTTATTTAACTAATTATTCTTTTACTTTTTTTATTTTTTATAAAATTTATAGCTATTTTTATTTATTTTATTTTATTTTATCTTATTTTATCTAATTTTAGAAATTTTTTATTTTAATTTTTTTTAAATAATTTTTCACTACTCGCTTTTTTTTATGAAATTTTTCAAAACATTGATATAATTTAACATTTTATTAATTTATCATGATGATTTTTAATTTATAATTATTTTTAATGAATGATTTAAATTTTTCAAAATTTTTTAGTTTATCCATATCTATTTTTTAAAATTAATGGATTTTAATAATTAAATTTCTATATTAAATATTAATATCTAAATTAATTATTTTTAAAGATTAAGAGCATGTTTTTAATTTATTTTATTTTATTAATTTATCATTATAAATATAATTTATCATGATTTTTACAAAAGTTTTTAATATTATAAGATAGAAACTAATTATGATTTTAATTAACTTCATGAAGGAATTTTTATGATTACATTTGTACAGAAAGAAATATTACAAAATTTAATTAATTTATATCAAACTTCTGAAGGTAAGTCTATTAAAGGAGAGGAAATTGCAGAAGTGATGGGGAGAAATCCTGGAACAATAAGAAATCAAATGCAAGCTTTAAGAAGTTTAGGTTATGTTAAAGGAGTTCCAGGTCCTCGTGGAGGATATAAACCAACAATAGAAGCTTATCATAATTTAAATATTCCCGTATCTGATAAAGATTCTAAAGTTCCAATTTATATAGATAATGAAAAATTGGAAGGTTTGTCTGTTGCAAAAATAGAATTTACCAGTGTACCTCATCCGGCAGAATGTGAAGCTGCTATCAAGGTTTTGGGAAATATTAAAACATTAAATATTGGAGATACAATCAAAATTGGTCCAACCCCTGTAAATAATCTTGGAGTTATTGGAAAAATTGTTGGTCGTGATGATACAGATAATATTCTCCTTGTTGAAACAAGTACAATTAGGAGTATTCCTAAAAAAACAGTTATTGAAATAGCTACTACAGATTTAATTATTTTATCACCTAATAATACTATTCGTCAAGCAGCTACAATATTTACTACTAATTCTATTAACGGTGCACCTATTGTTGTAGATAATGTGGTAGTTGGAATGTTAACTGTTACAGATGTAGTTCGTGCTATTTCACAAAATAAGGAAGAATCAACTGTTAGTGACTTTATGTCTGATAGAGTTGTCAGTGTTAATCAGGACATGAAAATTGCCAATGCTGTAGAGATTATGTATAAATATAAAATAGGACGATTGATTATTACTGATGATAATAATAATCCTGTGGGTATTGTTACAAGAACTGATCTTATTGAATCAATGACTAATCTTAAGAAGTTTCCTGTTACTAGTGATTAGTCTATTTCACTTCTTTTTTTATTTTTATTTTTGAAACTTCATTATTTTAATTTAAAATTTTTCGGTCTTTTTTTATAGTTTAAACAATAATAATATCTTCAATTTCTTCCAGTTTTGCACGTGCTAATTTGCGTATTCTAGGGAATTCATTTTCATCTCGTGCAATTTCATTTAGTAGTTTTTTATCATCTGTCATCTCTACAACTACTTTATGGGTTTCATAGTTTTCTTGGCTTAATGCAAGAATTAATATTTTATCTTCCCCTTCCTTAGACACTTCATTGATTGTCTGTTTAAATTTTGCAATTTGTTCCCTGCAGTGTTTTTGACGTTCTCTAATAAGACCTAGTTTATTGTCTGATGATTTGGATTCTTCTTTTTGAGGATATCTTTCTTCTAATTTTTCATAGTAACTTAATGTTTTCTCATATGGGGAAAGTAATGTGTCTATAAAGAATTTTTTATTTTCAATAAATTCATTAAATGCTATTGTCTGGTTTTTACTTTCTTCATATACCTCATAGAACAATTCTGAATCTGATGTATTATTTAAAATCTCAAGTAGTGCTTCTTTTACATTTCCTAGTTTTTCATTTGCAATTGCACGTATCTCCCAAACAGGATCTTTTTTTGCAATTTCATTAAGGGTATGTTCATCGTTTATTTTATCTACCAGTATCTTACGTATATTTCCATTTGTCGAATTTTCAAAAATAGTAATTATATATTCTTCATTATGAATTTTATTTATAATACTTGTTTTAACATCAAAACTTTCATCTAATGGATAAATATTGTATAAAAGCTCTTCACTGTTTATTTTATTTATAATTGCAAGTCTGATTTTGGTATCTTCAGTGTTTTCATAAATTAGTTTAAGTTTTTCCTCGTCTTTTATTTTAGATGCAATATTTTTAATTACATTAACATCATCTGTTTTAAGGGCAATTTTTGTAAGTAAATCTTCATTTGAAATTTTTTCAATAATTGCATTTTTATAGTCAGTTTTAGTAGCTTCAAGTGCTATATCACACAATATCTCTTCGTCTTCTATTTTATCAAGTGCAATATAGCCCATATCATTGTCTTTATTTTTAATAGCAATTTCCTTTAGGTAGGGGAGTGTATAAATTTTAGTTGTTGCAAGACCTCTTGAGTTTAAACAATTACTGCTTAGAGCAATATTTTTTAGTTTATCCTCATCATTAATCTTATCAAGTGCAATTATTCCAATATCAACATTATCATCTTTTGTTGCAATTTGCTCTAATATATCTTCATCTTCAATTATTTCTGTTGAAATATAACGAGTTTCCATACATTTACTATTTAATGCAATTAAATAAATGTCTTCAAGTGATGTAATATGGCTTAAAGCAAATTTACCAACAGTAAAATCACTATCTTCTATGGCTGCTTGTTTATAGACTCTTTCGTCATTAATTTTTGAAAGTGCAATATTACGTATTGAAGCATCAGAATCTTCAAAGGCAACTTTTTTAAGTGTTGGCATGTTCTGTATTTTGGATACAGCTATTTTTCTAAGTTCGTCTTTTTTTGATTTAAGTGCAAATTCATTTAATAACTCTAGATTTTTAATACTTTTTACGGCATTTAATCCATTTTCTATATTTTCATCATGATATGCAATTTCAAGGTGTCCATAATCTTCTGAACCGATTCGCATATATGCAGCACTTCTAACCTGCCATGCATCATCATCATGAGCTATTTCAATAAGTTTTTCTAAACTTAAATCTTCAGTTTCTATAGTCTTTATTCTATCTTCTATAGAATCACTGTAAATTCCTTTTTTATTAATCTTATCTATAAATGCCATATTATCACAATTTTGCCTTTTAAATATATATCACTAATTTTGCACATTTTATATATAATTATTATAATTTTATTTAATATTCAATTGATTTTTGTAATTTAAATATTTATCACAAATATTTGATATTTTTAAAGTTTTCTTAATTTTTTCAAATTATAATGATTAAATTTAGATGAGTTAAAAATACATTAATATATAAGTGTAATCTTATATAATATAGTATTAAATTCTTATTTTAATTAAGTTAAAGATTTAATTTAAAATTTATTTTATATTGTGATAGGATGGATAAAGATAGTTTAAAAAATTTTTCATCAAATGTTAATCCTAAATTAAAAGCTCATAAAGTTAAACAAATTGATTTAAAAAATGAAATGACTGTCAGTGAACTTATTGATGAATTTGACTCTTCAGGAGTATTAGGTTCAGGTAGACTGTCAAGAGCTAGAAAATTACTTGTGGACATGATTAATGATGATGATATGCAAATATTTCTTTCAGTTGCAGGGCCGATGGTTCCAGGAGGTCTTAGAAATATAATTGCAGATATGATTAGAAAAAAACAGATCCGTACATTAATAACAAGTGGTGCTAATTTGACTCATGATCTTGTTGAGTCATTTGGTGGAAGACATTATAAGGATTTAGGTTATGATGATGAAAACTTAAATGATGCAGGTATTGGAAGAATTGCAGATGTTTACACTCAATCAGGTGATTTTGAAATATTCGAGGAAAATATAATTGAAATTTTTGAGAAAATAGCTAAAAAGTATGATAATCCTAAGGATAAATCTATTATTTCAGTTGAAAAGTTATTATATGAAATTGGAATGTTTATAGATGATGATAATTCTATAATTCACCTTGCAGCAGTAAATGGTGTATCTATATTCTCACCAGGGATTATTGACAGTATGATTGGTCTTCAGTTATTTATATTCTGTCAGGATCATAATCTTCACTTAGATGTTGTAGCAGATATGCATCATTTGTCCGATATTGTCTTTGAAAAGGAAAAAGTAGGAGCTATTATGTTGGGAGGCGGTGTTCCAAAACATTATACCTTGGCAAGTAATCTCTTAAAGGGAGGTATTGATGCTGGTTTCCAGGTAACTATGGATAGGCCTGAAACAGGAAGTTTAAGTGGAGCTCCACTTGAAGAGGCAATTAGCTGGTCTAAGGCTAAACATGAATCTAATCTTGTAACTGTTATTGGGGATACGACTATTTTATTCCCTCTTATTTATGCAGGCGCAATGGATCACTTTAAAAAATAGAATTTAATTTATCTTATTTAAAATTGAATATATGAGATTAAATTTTTTATATTAAGTTTAGAGGTTAAAATTATGGAATTTATACTTTTACCAATTTTATATGCTTTATCTGGTTTTTTTATGAAAATATCAGATGATTTTTTTGATGAAAAAAACAATAAGTTATGGGCATCTATAATAGGTATTTTATGTGGTATAACATGTGGACTTATTGCATCCAATAATGTAGATGGAGCATATATTTTCCTTGGAATCTTGATTGGTAATATATTGGCTTTAAAAGTAGATGGAATACACCATATAACTACTTTAATTGTATTTATTTTGATTTTACTTCTCTTTAATATTCCAAGTATGAATATACTCATTTTAATAATAATTGTCTTATCTGCAATTATAGATGAGTTAGGTAATGATAATGAGCAAATATATAATTCAAGTAAGTTTTTGATGTATTTCTTTGATTATAGATTTACCCTGAAAGTGGTTATCTTATTGCTTTGTTTATTAGGCTTTTTAAATATATGGACATTTCCATTCTTCTTATGCTTTGATGTTTCCTATGAGATTGGAAGGGTTTTATTTGATAGGTATTTAACAAAGTTAGATATTTAACATCTTTAATCTTTTTTTTAGATTTTTTAAATTAAAATTTAATTTTTTTAAAATAATGTTTAAGTTTTCAGTTTAGGCGATTATATCAAATTAATAAATGTTAAAATTATATTACATTAATTTATAGCTCATATAAAAAATTTTTATCAAAAACTTTCAATAAAAAAATTAATTTGAAATAGTATTTTTTTTAAATAAAATTTTAAATTTTAATTTATATTCATTTATCACTATATTTTTTTTTAATTTTTAAATTTCATTTAATTTTTTCAAAAAATAGTCAATTAAAGGAAAACTATTTAAATAAAATTGAATCAATATAATCTTATGTTAAAATAATATTATGATATAAATTCATATTATTATAATTTTTATATATAAGGGATTTTGGATATGGTAATATTATTTTAATATCCACAGTAATATTCTAAGAAATATTTAATTTACGAATTAGATATTTCTTACAATATTAACTATAAATTCTGGAGGATATAATGAAGAATTTTAGTAAATATTTTTTAATATTTTTATTTTTAATTACTATAGTTTCAATTTCCTCGATATCAGCTACTGATGTATCAGATGACTATGCTCAAGATAGTCAAACAGTCGGTTCTGTTAGTGGGGAAAGTATTACAAATGTAGAAAATGATATAGTTGGAGACCCTGATCCTGCTAGTCCTGCTAGTCCGGATCCAGCAGCCTCAGGTAATGAAAATCCAACTAATGATGAAGTAAAAGAACTTTCAACTAATGTAACAATAACAAGTGATAACAGTTCAGTTGTTGATACTGAAAAAGAAATCAATGCAAAAGTAGTTGCAAGTGATAATAAATCTATTGAAGGTGGTAATGCTACCATTATCATTAAAAAAGGTGATGACCAGATTTACTCAGATACAATAGATTTAGATGAAAATGGTACTGCTAGATTTAAATGGACTCCTACTGAAACTGGAATTTTTAATGTTCTTATAAATTTCAACCAACTTGTTGTAGGTAATACAACATGGAATGCATCTAATGCTACAATGGATATAATTGCTCGTATTGGAACAAGTACTGCAATTACTTCAGGTAGTTCTTCAGTTGTATTTAATTCAACTAATATTACTGCAATTGTTGCTGCAAATAATGGTCAATCACTAAACGGTACCGCTGTTTTAAAAATTACGAAAGGTAATGTAGTATTTTTAGAAAAAACCATTAATGTAACTGGTAATAATATGGAATATACTTGGACTCCAACTGAAACCGGTAATTATACAATTGCAATTGTTTATAATCAATATAAGATTGACGATGTAGAATATACTTCTTCTAGTGGACAGAAAAAATTTGAAGTACTTGTAAACAATAACTTAAATTTAACTGTTGATAATGTTGTTATGTACTACAAAGATGGTACAAAACTTGTTGTTTCTGTTAAAACTGAAGACGGTCGTGTTATTAATAATTTAACTGTACAAGTAAAAATCAATAATAAAACTTATAATCTTGTTACAAATACAAATGGTAAAGCTTCATTAGCACTTACTTTAAGTCCTAAATCTTATGAGGTTGTATCTACCATTCCAAATACTACTGTAAAAACTAATTCTAAAGTTACTGTTAATAATTGGAAAAAATCATTAACTAGTTTAGTTCCTAAAAAATTAACCAAAGCATATAAATCAGCTAATAAGTTTTCAGTTACATTAAAACATAATAATGTTGTTGCTTCTGGTGAAAAACTTACTGTTAAAGTAGGTAAAAAAACTTATTATATTAAAACCAATGCAAAAGGTGTTGCATCTTTAGCATTTAACTTAAAACCTGGAACTTACACTGCAAAAGTATCTATGGATACTGCAGGAGTTAAGATGACTAAAAGTGCTAAAGTTAAGGTTACAAAATGGCAAAAAAGATATGCTACATTAACAGTTAAAAAGGTTGTTAAAGAATACCAGGATGCTACTAAACTCCAAGCTAAATTAACCTATAAAGGTGATGCTATTGCAGGTGAACAAGTAAAACTTCTTATTAAAAATAGAATTTACAAAGCTAAAACCAATTCTAAAGGTATTGCTTCTTTCAGATTAAACCAAATAGTTGGAAGTTATAGGGCTGTATCTTCTGCTAAAGTAGCTGGTGTTTCATTAGCTAGAGCTAGTACAGTTAAAATTAATCCTGCTAGAGTAACTTTAACTAGATCTGACCCTGTTAGTTGGAGTGGTTCTTTTATTAATGGTACTATTGTTTTATATCCAAATTATAAAAAAGGTTCTAATATTTACTTAACCTTTTCACATAATAACAAACCAATGGTATTTAAAACAGTAACCGTTTGTATTGATAAAGATAAAACTCAAAAACAACTTAAAAGTAGTGATATAAAAGTTACTAATAAAAAAGGTAAAGTATCTATTTCTACTAAAAAATTAAAACTTGGTAGACATATGTTCTATGTAACTTATTACTCTGGTGACAAAAACTATTACAGTTTAAAATGGTCAGTAGACTTTAATTTACAATAAACAGTTTTAATTTTTTTATTTTTTTTATTTTTATCTTTTTTTTTAAATTTTTTTTTTTTTATTTTATTATTTTCATAAATTCTTGTTTTATTTCAATTGAGTTCATTATATAGATTTTTTGTTTAATTCTTTTTTTAATTATTTATATTCATTTAAAA
>CAYQMW010000046.1:0-12586 GCA_964418715.1 uncultured Methanobrevibacter sp.
CTCAAAAACAGCCATACAACAATTATCTGAGAACTGAATTTTTCAGGCCCCTAAAATAGTATATTAATAAAAAAATAGTATTAAATTTCATAATAATAATTTAACCAATTTACTTAAATTTATGATAAATTATTATATGGTTTATAGAAAAAAGTATAAAATTATTTCATCTCTAATTCAAATAATGGATTTAATGTTTTGTATCTACCGTACTTAACACTATTATATACATACTCTCCAGATTTTTGAATAGATTCTCTAAGTGTATTTCCCTTAATCATATATCCACAAAGTGCAGCTGAAAATGTACAACCACTGCCATGAGTATTATCTGTTTCAATCAAATCTTGTTTTAAAATACTTATCTCACCATCATAGATAATATTATTACCATTAAGGTGTCCACCAGTAATTATAACATTGGATTTTTTTCCGATTTTCTCTGCTACTTTAATGGCATCGTCTGTATCTTGGATTTTCATATTAGCTAATTGTTCTGCTTCATTAATATTTGGACATACAATCAATCCCTTGGGGATAAGGTATTTCATTAAATGTTCTGGAAATTTATCTTCAGAGAGGTTTCCACCAGAAGTTGAAACCATTACAGGATCTATAACAATCTCCAAATCATATTCATCTATTTTTTCACTTACAACTTTAATGATTTCTTTTGAATATAACATTCCTGTTTTAGCGTAGTGGATTGGATAATCGTTGGCTATAGCATCAATTTGCAGGGATATAAAATCCTCAGAGACTTCCTCAATACCATAAACTTTTGAAGGGCCTTGGGCAGTAAGTGCAGTTATAACTCCTGTTCCATGAATTCCAAGGGCACTAAATGTTTTAATATCTGTAAGTAAGCCTGCTCCTCCTGAGGGGTCTAATCCTGCAATACTAAGGCCAATCATATTATCACATATTCAATTTAATCTCTTTCGACAACAAGTCTTTCAGGGCCATGGACACTTCTAACATGAATATTTAAGGATTGTAAATATTCTTTAGTTTTAGTTCCATCACCATGAATAATAATTTCACCTAGATCTTCTGTAGTATTTACATCCATTGCCATATAGAATGAATCATGTACAATTGGTGTAAATTTATGGAGGTCTGCTTGTTTTACATGTTTTATGAAACTAAAGTCTCCGAACTTCATTTCAATTGAATTGGGACTTATAAGAAGTGCATTTGTTCCTCCTCCTTTAGATGGAACAATTACAAAGTGCATTAATTGTGTTTGTTCAATAAACATTCCAATATTGCTTTTACCAATTAGAGGAACATCTGAAGGAAGTATTATTACTTTTTGAACCTTGTCTTTAACTTCATCCATTGCTTGTTTAAGGGCATTGTTTAAACTTTTTTCTTCAGGATTTTCTACCTCAACAATGGTCTTTAAATCCATATTATGAGCATATTCTAATACTTCTTCATCAGAACTGATGATATAAATTTCATCAACATTATCTTTAAGTGCATCTGTAACATCACTGAGCATGGCTTTAAGTAAATTTTCCCTTTCTTCTAAACTTAAAAAAGGAGATAATCTTGTTTTAGCATTAGAAAATTTACTTACAGGAATTATTGCATATATATTATCCATTTCTTCTTCCATTTAAAATTCTCCTTATAGTTTTAATATGTTTTAGCAATAGAAGCAATATGTTTAGCTTTCTTACCACAATGAATACAGACCTTCTCGCTATCTTCTTCTAAATCTTCACAAATACCAAGAACATCCATACCAGTTTCCTCTTCAATTCCTTTTCCACAATCAGTATCTCCACACCAGTAGAATTTACTAATTTTTCCATCTTCTGTTGTGGTTTTTAAATTTTCATTTTCTTCTACAAGTTCAATGGATGAATTAAATTTCTCCCATGCTTTATTGAATAGATCATCATGAATCTCATTTAAGAGATTTTTAATTTTTCCTGAAAGTTCGCCGTCAATATCAAGTTCAGACTTTTCACCATTATCTCTTCTAACATAAACTATTTTATTGTTTTCTATATCTCTTGGTCCAAGTTCTATTCTAAGAGGGCTGCCTTTTTGTTCTATATCAAAGAATTTTTTACCAGGTCTCATATCCCTATCATCAATGGTTACTCTAATATCTAACTGTTCAAGTGATTCTTTAATCTGATTACATTTGGACAATACTTCTTCTCTACCTTTTTTAAATAAAATAGGTACAATAACAACTTGGGTAGGTGCTACAGTAGGTGGTAGGATAAGACCATTCTCGTCTCCATGAATTGCAATTAAGGATGCAATAACTCTATCTGATAATCCGTAACATGTTTGATATCCATATTCATGTTGGCCTTCCTTATTTTCAAAGGTAATATCAAAGGTTTTTGCAAAGGTTTGGCCTAAATTGTGTACAGTTGCAATTTGTAAGGTTTTGCCATCTGGGAAAATTGTATCAAATGCCATGGTATAATCTGCACCAGGGAACTTGTCCCAAACAGGTCTATCACTAATCATATAAGGAATTGCTAATTTATCAAAAATATCTTTATAAATCTCAATTCCAGTTTGAACTTGAGCATCTGCCTCTTCGGCACTTGAATGGACAGTGTGGGCTTCAACAAATGAGGTAATTTCACGAACTCTTATAAGTGGTCTTGTGTGTTTGGTTTCATATCTAAATGTATTTACTTTTTGATAGACTTTAATTGGAAGGTCAATGTGTGATCTGACCCATAGTGAAAACATTGGGTATATTGCAGTCTCACTAGTTGGTCTAAGTGCTAATTTTTCATTTAACTTTTTTTGACCTCCATGGGTTATCCAGTAAACTTCATCTTCAAATCCTTTAACATGTATTCCTTCTTTTGCAAGTTCTGCTTCTGGAATTAAAAGAGGAAATAAAGTTTCATCATGTTCTCTGTCAAGTAAATCAGTTAGATAATTATAAAAATGTTTTCTTATTTGAAATCCATATGGTCTCCATACAGACATACCTTTAATAGGATATCTAGAATCAATTATATCTGCAGTTTCAAGAATATTATGAAACCATTCACTAAAATTCTCCACTATATCACCTAAGTTTTATTAATAAAATTCATTTATTTATAAATTATTTAAATCAATATAAATACTATTAAATTAATTTTTTTTTAAATAATTCTTTTAAGTTAAATTAATAATATTATTAAAGTTTAGTTTAAAATGGATTTAAATAAAACAAATTAAAATAATCTAAATAAATCCAATTAAATCAAATTATAGATTAAAATAATAATAAAAAAATAACTTAAAGAAAATTGATAATTACATAATATATTTAATATCTTTTTTTTAATTTATAAATTATATTATAATTTTAAAATTAACAAAGAGTTTAAGAATTACTAAAAATCAAGGTTATCAAAAATTATTTTATATGAATATTGACAAATATACAATTATAATATATAAGATTATTAAAAATAATTTATTATTATAATTAATCTCTAATTTATAGGTGAAAATATAATGGATTCTAAAACTATTCAAATGCCAAGAGAAGTTCATATTGGTCCTAATGTCATTCATGATGCTGGAAAAATATCCAAAGACCTAAAACTTCCAGGTGAACCTTTAGTTGTAACTGGTCACAGCACATTAAAAATCGGTGGTCAGTTAGTATATGATAGTTTAGAGGATGCAGGTTTTAATCCAGATATTATTCAGATTAATGATGCAACTCCTAGTGATGTTGAAGCTGTTGAAAGCAAACTTGCAGAAAATTCATTTGCTTTAGGAGTTGGGGGTGGAAAGATTATTGATGTTGCAAAACTTGCTGCAACAAATAAGGATTCTTATTTTATTTCTATTCCAACAACTGCATCACATGATGGTATTGCTTCACCTATGGCATCTATTAAAAATTCAAAAGGATCAGTTTCACTTAAAGCACAAGCGCCTATGGCACTTATTGCTGATTCAGAAATTTTAAAAAATGCACCATTTAGATTTTTAGCTTCAGGATGTGCAGATATTGTATCAAATTACACTGCTGTTAAAGATTGGAGACTTGCAAAAAGACTTCAAAATGAAAGTTTCTCAGAATCTGCTGCTGCATTATCTATTATGTCTGCAAAATTAATTATACAATCTGCAGATAGTATTAAAGAAGGTTTAGAACTTTCAGCTAGACTTGTAGCAAAAATGCTGTTTAGTAGTGGTATGGCTATTAGTATTGCAGGTTCAAGTCGTCCTGCAAGTGGTAGTGAGCATTTGTTTTCACATGCTCTTGATAAAATCGCTAAAAAACCAGCATTACATGGAGAACAATGTGGTATAGGTACTATTATGATGATGAAGTTATATGGTGGAAACTGGAAATGTATTAGAGATTCACTTAAAAGTATGAAAGCTCCTACAACTGCATATGATGTAGGTATTGATCCTGATGATATTATTGAAGCTTTAACAATTGCTCATACAATCAGACCTGAACGTTATACAATACTTGGTGATAGAGGTATATCACGTGATGCTGCACGTAGATTGGCTATTGAAACAGGAGTAATATAGGGGGGATAAAATGATAACTTTGGTAGGTAAAGATTTTGCACAAGAAGGTGTAAAATTTATATTTTATGGTCCGGCTGAGGAATGTGAAAACTGTAGATTTAAATCTTCTTGTATTGAGCCTTTAGAGGAAAACAGAATGTATGAAATCTTAGCAGTTAGACCAAATTCTCAAAAATGCCCTATACATGCTGAAGATAAGGTCGTTCCTGTTGATGTTCAACGAGCAGATGTTCCTATTTTATTTGATTCTAAAAAAGTATTTGAAGGTTCTACTATAGTTTATGAATATCCTGATTGTGATGAAGCATGTGAATATCATGATTTATGTTTTGCTGATGGATTACTTGAAGAAGATAAAGTAATAATTGTAAAAGATTATGGAAGATTCTCCAAAAAGTGTAAAAAAGGATTAATATTAAACAAATTAGATGTAAATTTTGTTGAATAGTTAGGTGTAAATTATGAATCTTAAACAAGATGTAGGTTATAAAGCTGCAGAAGAAGTTAAAGATGGTCAAATTTTAGGACTTGGAACTGGATCTACTACTCATTATTTTATTGAGAAAGTAGGTATGAGAGTTAAAGAAGAGGAAATTGAAGTTATGGGAATTCCAACTTCATATCAATCTGCACTTCTTGCTCAACAATGGAATATACCAATTACAAGTCTTGATGAATATTCAATAGATTTAGCAGTAGATGGTGCTGATGAAATAGACCCTAATTTAAATTTAATTAAAGGTGGGGGCGCAGCACACACTTTAGAAAAGATTGTTGATTATTCTGCAGAGGAACTTATTATTATTGCAGATGATTCAAAATATGTTGACTCTTTGGGAGGATTTCCTGTACCTATTGAGGTTATTCCAAAAGCAAAAACACCTGTAATGAATGCATTAATTGACATGGGTGCAAAACCAGAAGTCAGGATGGCTGTACAAAAAGACGGTCCTGTTATAACCGATAATGGAAATTTCATTATTGATGCTAAATTTGATGAAATATTATCTCCTGTTGATATGGAATTTGATTTAAATACAATTCCTGGTGTAGTTGAAAATGGACTGTTTACTGAAATGGTTGACAAGGTTATTTTAGGATCTGCTGATGGAATTAAAGAATTGAAATTATAAATTATATTTTTTTAATTCATTTTTCATTTTATCTGTTTTAGGTTTTAATTTAATTATTTCTAAAGAATAGGTTTTATTTAAATAATCATTAGGCGATTTTATGACTATTCCTTATGAGTTGGAGAAGAAGTTGTATAAAATTTTACTTCTAGTTGGTATTTTTATTGTTATCTATGCATTATTGTGGATTTTTGTAAGTTTAGGTCTTATTCCTGGAACACTGCTTGCAGTATTTCCACCAATAATCATGTTGATAGTAGGTGTTTATGTAATTTATATTGCCTATAATCGAAGATAACTAATTTTTATTTTTTAATTTATTTTATTTATTTTATTTATTTTATTCTAATGACTTATTTTTCTTTTAATTCTTTTTTTTTTAATATAATTTTATCATTTCTTTTTTTTTTTAATCAGTTATTTTAATTTTTTCAATACACAAAATTATAAATAATTTAATATAATAATTATATATAAGTTACTTGTATATATTTAAGTAACTTTAATATATTCAAGTAATTTAATTAATGGTGTTATTTAAAGGTTAGGGTGTTTTTTTATGGTGATGAAAACTATTCGTGTGACAGAAGAAACTCATGGGAAACTTTCTCATTTAGGTTTAAAATCTGAGACTTATAATGATATAATTAACAGATTAATAGATGCATATGAAGAAAATTATTTTGAAGAATTAAGTGATGAAGAAGCAGAATATTACAATGAAAGAATTAGGCAATTTGAGAATGGTAATTATGAAGGGACTCGAAAAGTTGATTTAGATGTCATCACAAGAAAATAATCAATATACAATTTATGAGGATAAAAAAGCAATAAAATTTATGGATAGAAATTAGATAAACGCGGAATTAAAAAACAGAATATACGAAAAATATTATAAATTATCTATAAATCCTTATCACGAATCAGACAGTTCATTTAAAAGTAAAAAGTGTCCTAAATGCTTAAAGACAAGAGTGGGAGAATATAGGATTATATATTTTATAAATGAATCTAAAAAAGAAATTGAGATAATTGATATAGGGCTTAGAAAAAATATTTATAAAAAATGGGATTAAAAAAAAAGAATTATTTTAATTGAATGAATCTAAATTAAAAAAAAGTTTTTGGAATTAATTAAAAAATAAAAAAATTTAAAAAAGTTAAAAGATGTAAAAAAATTAATCAAAATTAAACTTTTTACTTACTTCTTCAACAGCAAGTACAAGTGGATCGGTAACCATTGATACTGGTGGAGCGTAAGCAAATTCCATATTACTTAACTCAAAGCAGTTTAAGCCTTCAGTTATAGCAAGTGTCATAGTATCAATTCTTTCTGCTACACGTTCTTCTGCAATAATCTGACAACCAATAATTTTACCGTCAGCATCACAGATTACTTTAATATCCATTGGTTTTGCATTAGGATAATATCTTGCTCTTGTAAATCCTTCAACTTTTTGTGAAACTGTTTTAATATTGTTCTGATGAGCAAAATGAGTGGTAAGTCCTACAGCACCAAATTCTAATTTACCTACTTTAGTAACCATTGAATTTAATACAGGATTGAATTTAGATTTTTTACCTGCAATGGTTTGTGCACAAGTTTTTGCTTGACGAACTGCTGTGGTTCCAAGTTGAGAAATTGTATTGGATTCTAAAATAGCATCATATGACTCTACACAGTCACCTACTGCATAAACATCTTCAACTGAAGTTTTCATACTTTCATCTACAAGGATAGCCCATCTACCAATTTCACATCCAATCATTTTTGCAAGATTTAATTCAGGCCTAACACCAGTTGCAAGAATGACCATATCTGCAGGATATTCTTCATCATTATCAATAACAACTCCTTCGACCTTTTCATTACCGCAGATTTCAGTAATAGGTTTTCCAAGAATTATATCAATTCCTTCTTCTTTTAAATATTCGGTGACAATTGATGCCATATCAGGATCTAATGATTTTGGTACAATTTGAGGTAACATTTCATTTAAAATAACGTTCAATCCTAATTTTTTAAATGCAAATGCTATTTCAATACCGATAAGTCCTGCACCAGTAACTACAACATTTTTACAATTTTTAACCCATTCTTGAACTTCTATACCATCATCAAGTTTTCTGATTTTAAATACTCCTTTTAAATCAGATCCTTTAATTGGTGGTACAAATGAGTTTCCACCAGTTGCAAGAACAAGTTTATCATATTTCATGGTTTTAACTTGTCCTTCATTTGTATAGGTCAATTCTTTATTTTTATGGTCAACTGCAGTTACTTCTGAATTGATTAAAACATCAATGTTTTTTTCTTTATAATCTTCAGGGGTTTTCATTACAATATCATCAAAAGATTCAATATTCTGTCCAAGTACATAAGGTATAGCACATGGGGAATATGCAATATGGTTATCTCTTGTGATAACAGTTATTTCTATATTCTCATCTAATTTTCTAATATTAGAAGCTGTAGGTAAACCTCCAGCTCCACCTCCAATAATTACAACTTTCATTATTTTTCATCCTATAAATTAATAATTATAATAACTATCATTAAAGAGTATATTTTAATATTATATAACTATTAGCATTTCAACTAAATTTTGTATATTTTTCAATATTTTTTTAATTTTTAAGATTAAATTATAAAATATTCAGTTTTAAGATTTTTTAAATAATTTTTATTTAATTATTATAATATATCTAAATTCTTCAATAATTTTCAATATTTTTTAGAAATCATTACTTGTTTTTGTATTTTTTTTAAAAATTTTTTCTTTGAAAAATTCACTTATAAAATTTTAAATAATATTATTTAATAAATTATTAATAGTTAGCTTATATTTATTGTATAATTATTTTAAATTAAATGGATTTATTTTTTAATTTAATTTTAATTTTTACCTATAAGCTTATTAAATAAATTCAAAATAATTATTTTGAGGTTTAAACTATGGTTAGTGTAAACGTAGAAGCAAAAAAAGTTGTAGATGAAATGATTGAAAGAGCAGATGAAATTAATGTTGCTGTTTCAAAATTAGGAAATGGTGCTACTGTCATTGATTGTGGTGTCAATGTTAAAGGTAGTTTTAAAGCAGGTGAATTATATACTAAAATCTGTCTTGGTGGCCTTGCTGATGTAGGAATTTCAATTCCTGGAGATTTATCTGAAAAATTCGCACTTCCTTCTGTTAAAGTTAAAACTGATTATCCGGCTATTGCAACCTTAGGTTCTCAAGAAGCAGGTTGGTCTGTTGGTGTTGGTGATTTCTTTGCATTAGGTTCTGGGCCTGCAAGAGCTTTATCTTTAAACCCTGCTGAAACTTATGAAGAAATTGGCTATAAAGATGATGCAGATTTAGCTATTTTAACTTTAGAAGCTGATGTTATACCTGGTGAAGATGTAGCACAATATGTTGCTGATGAATGTAAAGTTGATGTAGCAAATGTTTACTTACTTGTTGCTCCTACTTCTTCTCTTGTTGGATCTATTCAAATTTCTGGAAGAGTTGTTGAAAACGGTACTTACAAAATGTTAGAATTCCTTAAATTTGATGTAACAAAAGTTAAACATGCAGCAGGAATTGCACCTATTGCACCTGTAACTCCTGATGGATTAAAAGCTATGGGAAGAACTAATGATGCTGTATTATTTGGTGGAAGAACTTACTACTATGTTGAATCTGAAGAAGGAGATGACATTGAAGCTTTAGCTAAAGAAGTTCCTTCATCTGCTGCTGAAGGTTATGGGGAACCATTCTATGACACCTTCAAAGCTGCTGGATTCGATTTCTATCAAATTGATAAAGGAATGTTTGCACCTGCTGAAGTAGTTATTAATGATTTAACTACTGGTAAAGTATATAAAGAAGGATATGTAAACGCTGATTTACTTAAAAAATCCTTTGGTGTATAAATAGTTAAATAAATTATTTTTAATAATTTATTCCTTTTATTTTTTATTTTTATTTTTTTATTTAACTCTTTTTAATCACTTATTATTTCATTTAAGCATTTAAATCTTGGTTTTTTTTTAATCTAGTTTTTATTTCAAACTTTTTTTCTAAATAGGGTTACTTTTTAACTTATTTTAAATTTTCACCCATATTTTTTTTAAATTATTTTCCAATTATTATTTACATAAAAAATTTATAGTATTTTTAATAGATTATAAGTAATTAAGAGTGATTTTATTTTTGAGGTGAGAGGATGATTATTAAAGATAGTTTGGTGATTAATTCTAGAACTAGATTTCAGATAATTGATATAACACCATATATTAATGAAAAAATAGATAAATCTCCTGTTTCTTCCGGGTTAATAAATATTTTTACAAAACACACAACTTCTGCAATAATCATTAATGAAAATGAGGCAGGTCTTGGTTGTGATATTCAAAATATTTTATATGATTTAATTCCTGAGAATAATAATTATAGTCATGATATTATAGACCATAATGCTCATTCTCATTTAAAGTCTTTGTTTTTATCTCCTCAAGAAACAGTTCCTATTGTTGATGGTCATATGGATTTAGGTACATGGCAGTCTGTATTTTTTATAGAACTTGATGGGCCACGTTCTAAAAGAAAAGTAGATTTAACAATAATGGGTGAATAAGTTATTTTTTAAAATAAGTTTTTTTTTAATACTATTTTTAATTGGATTTAGTTATGATTTTTAAAAAGAGAAAAAATAGTTTTTTTAAGAGATTTAATCTCTTAAAAATTCAATTTCAAATGCTATTACAGGATATTCTATTTCAAAGTTTGTAATTACTTCCGGTGATACTTCTCCAAAGAAACCTTCTATATCGCCGTTTTTAGAACTTCCTTTAATATTTGCAACTCTTCCAGAAATAAAACTTGGATTATCAGAAGGATTTACTTCCATACTGTAACCTAAATTAGAAAGTACATTTGATACAATAGATTTCATTTCTGTAAAGTTTGCATTTGAATGACAGACTGCTCCTGCAAGTTTTTTACCAGTACTTACATTAAACTGAGTACTGTCATCTAAATATAAAACATCACCAATTTCAAATATTTTTTGAGGTAAATCCTCTGCTTTATTATCTTCTAAAAATTCAAGTAAATTATTAAGTAAACTTGTTCTAATCATAGTTCCTTCAATACTGATAGGTTTTGAAACCTGAACATGGTCATCTTCTTCTTGTAACATCTTTTCATAATGGGATTCTTCTGATGTTAACATTAAACTCATGATTTCATTAAATCCTAAACCTACCATAAGTTCTCGAATGGTTTTTTCTCCTTTAAACCAGTCGTGTTCATATGCAACAGTACTGATTTCTGGAAGTTTACTTGGAATTTTGTTAATACAGTATTGGATTGCAATATTTTCAACAATATCTACTTCATGTAAAATATCGCATCTAAATGATGGAATTAAAACTTTTAATTCATTATCATTTATTATCTCAGCATCAAACCTCGCCTTCTCAAGTAATGCTTTGACATCTTTAGCATTAAGTGAAGTTCCACCAATAAGTTCATTTGCTAAATCAACATGTACTAATCTTTCTTGTGGAGTTAAATCAGGGGTTATAATGGTTTGATCTTCATAAATCATTTCCATACTTTTTATTTGTCCTCCGACCTCTGCAAATGATGAAACTATAATGTTTAAACTGTCTTCTACAGCTTTTTTATCAGTTCCTGTTACATCAACAATGATTGTATGGGTATCTTCTGTTAATTTAGTTAATTCTCCATTAATAATTGGAGGCATTGATAAGATTTTGTCTGCACTGTCTAAAATCAACGGATATTTGTCAAATTTTTCAAGAAGATGTGCATATTTTTTACCAGTTTCATGTTCAGTTAATATTTCACCTGGTTTAAGTTCCTCATTCATTTCAAGAGGAATAAATGGGTTTTCATCTTTACCGGTAGCTATGTATTTATAATCTCCACTAATTACATCTGCATTATGTATTCCTATAGCCACTTTTTTTCTATCTCTTCCGATTACCCAGTGAAGATTTTCTTGAAAGTCCATAATGTATTTGATTTTATTTCCAGTAAAATCTACATTTTCAATTTTTGCAAAAGCAATATATGGTCTGATTTCTTCCACTTCTTTTGAAATGTAAACTTTCTCTCCTGAAGGTTCAACATTGTATTTTGGAAGACCAGTTTCTTGAGATAAAAATCCTTTAAGTGATCTTGCAACTCCTTCAACAGATAAATTATCTGGACGGTTTGGGAAGAATTCTATTTTTATTTCTGTATCGTTATAATCTTCTATGTCACTTCCCATCATAGGTATTGTATCAATAAGTTTATCTTTTTCAATATCTATTCCTAAATCTTTTAAATCCTCATATTCAAATGTAATTACTGGCATGAGTTTTTCTCCAATTTTTATTTTTTTTAATTGAATAATAATAATTTAATTTTTATATATTAATTTAATAAAGAAAATCATTTTAAAATCCGAAAATTGCGATAAAGAATGCTGATTCAATAATAAAATGTAATGCTCTATGTTGTATTGCTGGCATATCTCGTATAAATAGAGAATGAGCCAAATCAATAAATAAATGTATTAATGCGGCCATTATTCCTATTTCAACATTAAGGAATATGAAAGATATTACTACAAAATGAAATAATGCTTCTATAAGTTCATGTAATAGCCAAGCTAGCATATTGTCTTTAGTTGCAAGATTAAGTATTCCTCCAAAAACTATATAGAAATCCTCAAATACATTCCAAACTATTAGACCATGTATTAAATCACTCACAGCTAATGCTATTGCAATATAAAACCATAATAGTTCCATTTTTATTTCCTCGCATGATTTTAAAAGATATTTAACTAAATTTTACTATAATACTTTTTATTTTAAATATATCAATTTAAAAATTTTTAATTTTTTTTAA
>CAYQMW010000046.1:12596-13684 GCA_964418715.1 uncultured Methanobrevibacter sp.
TCCTTTTAGGATTTAAAAGGGGATTTACCAGAGAATTAGTATCGTTTATTGGAATATTTGCTATTATAGTCCTTGCATTTTTATTTAAAAATCCACTTAGTGTATACTTTTATAATCATTTACCTTTTTTTACATTTGGAGGTATATTTAAAGATATAACAGTTTTAAATATTTTAGTATATGAAGTTCTTGCATTTGTGGTTTTATTTATAGTATTACTTATTATACTTAAGATTATATTAAAATTTATATTATTAATAAAATATCATTATCTATTTATTTTATTAATTATATTAATAAATATTTATTTATTATTAAATTTATATTATATAATGTTGTAAAAATTTATTTTACTTTTATATATATTTATTTAAAAAATTATAATTGTGATTATTTATATTAAAAACTTTCTTATAGGGAGATTATGTCCGCTAAAAATATAGAAAAAGACTATGACCATAAAAAAGAGAAAATATGGCAGGAAAAATGGCAAGATGATGAAATTTTTAAATATCTTGGTGATGGAACAAGACCAAGATATATTATAGATACTCCTCCACCTTATCCAACTGGAAAATTACATTTGGGTCATGTATTAAATTGGGTATACATGGATATGGATGCAAGGTATAGGCGTTTAAAAGGTTATGATGTATTATTCCCTCAAGGGTGGGATTGTCATGGTCTTCCTACTGAAGTAAAAGTTGAAGAAACTCATAACATTAAGAAAAATGATGTTTCAAGAGCAGAATTTAGACAGATGTGTGTTGAATTAACTACTGAAAATATTAAACTTATGCGTCGCCAGATGCAATCAGTAGGATTTTCACAAGATTGGAGTAGAGAATTTATTACCATGACTCCTGAATATAGGAAAAGAACTCAATTATCTTTCTTGAAAATGTATGATCAAGGTTTGATTTATAGGGGTATTCACCCAGTATACTGGTGTCCTAGATGTGAAACAGCTATTGCATTTGCAGAAGTAGAATATTCAGACAATAAATCTCATTTGAATTATGTTAATTTCCCTCCTGCAGATTTATCTGATGTTGTTGAGATTCCAGACGTTAATTCTTATATCTGAC
>CAYQMW010000047.1:0-13502 GCA_964418715.1 uncultured Methanobrevibacter sp.
ATATAAATGTTAATTTTTTTTTAATTTATTTTATTAGTATTTATGGATATTTATTTTTTTTAAAATAAAAATTATTGTTAATTTTAAATTAATTATCCTATATTAAATTATTGATAAAAATTTAGATAAATCATCACTATTAAATAAATCTATTTTTTAAAAAAAAATCAAATTAATATTTTACCACTAATTATTTTTATATTTAGTTAAATGAAAAAATAAAAAAATGTATATTCTTTAAAAATTAATATATATTATACTAATTAATTAGGTGCTAGTCTTGATAATCAAAAAAAGATATTATTTAAAGAAAAAAAGAATCAAAGAAATTAAAAATGAGTTAGCTCAATATGGTTCTTTAATAAATAATAAAGATAAAGTTGAAGTTTTAGAAACAGATGATTATAATTATATTTTAGTTAATGGAGAACCATATATTATAATGATAGAAGATAATCCATACCCTACTTTAAAGGCAATTCTTTCAAATCCTGATTTAGAAAATAAGAAAGTTGTAGTTGATATGGGTGCTGTTAGATTTGTAACTAATGGTGCAGACATAATGTCACCGGGAATAGTAGATGCTGATGAGAGTATCACAGAAGGTGATGTTGTTGTAATTGAAGATGTTAATAATCATAAACCTCTTGCAATTGGAGAAAGTTTAATAACAGGATCAGAAATGGTTGAATCTTCTAAAGGTAAAGCAATCAATTCATTACACTTTGTTGGTGATGATATCTGGAATCTAGAAATCTAAATTTTATTTATTTATTCATATACATTATATTTTTTCTTTTTTTTGAATTTTAATTTTAAGAACTTAAAAGGTTAATTTATGGTAAGTTTAAGATACGATGCTGGAAAAGTACGAGATGAAAAGATACATGAGATAGGTGTTTTAGCATTAGGATCACATTTAGAAAATCATGGCCCTGCACTGCCAATTGATACAGATGCCAAAATAGCTTCTTATATCGCATTTAATGCATCTCTTTTAAGCGGAGCTAAATATTTAGGTGTTGTCTATCCTTCATATGAATTAGATGAAATAGACCATGGTGAACATAATACTATTGAAGAAGTTGTAGAAGAGATAATCACACTAATTAAATCAGCAAAAAAATATTTACACATTAAAAAAGTCATAATAGTTAATGGTCATGGAGGAAATATACCAGTATTTGAATATTTATATACCATAGAAGACAATACTGGAGTGGATATTTTATTAAACAATCGAGTTGTTGAATCAGAAGGTCCTCATGGAGGTAGTGGAGAAATATCCATGGGGAAAGTTTTAGGAATTGTTGATGAAAATGAAATTCAAAACCAGGACAATTTAGATAAATACGGTGAGATTGGCCTATATGCATTTACAAAAGCACGTGAAAATGATCCAGGTATTGAAAAAGGTGCAAAAGATGTTGAAATAAATGGTATTTATTTAGATGAAGTTTATGGAGAACAGCTATTATCCTTAGCTATTAACTCAGTACTACTGGATATGGAAAAACTATTAGACTATTAAACAATTCAACATTTATTTATTCTTCTATTCAACATATTGAACTTAAATCAAAATTCTAAAAAAAAGTAATTAATAAACTTAGCAGTGATTAAATAATCCATAAATAACCTAAATCTGACTAAATTATTAAATAATTCAAATAATAATAAAAAAAAGTAAAGAGACATACTAAAATCTTAAAATTAAAAATAATAATAAAAAAGAGTTTATAAATCATTAGTGATTTATAAAAACAAAATTATATAAAATGCTGATATGAAAGCAGCAATTAAAAGAATAACTAAAACTACTAGTAAAATATTATAATTTTTGGATATAAAGTCATCTTCATAGCCTTCATTATCATAAATATCATCAATATCTACAAATTTTTCTTTAGAAGGTGCAGGTTTAGATTTTTTAGCTTGAACTGCCTTTTTAGCATTAATTTCATCTTGATCTATTTTTCTTAAAACCTTTTGATATCTGCTATAAAGATTTTCATATTTCTCTTGTGAAATATTTCCTGCTTTATAATCCTCTTCTAATGATTTTAACATATATTCTATTTCTTCTTTTTTAGGAATAATAATACCTCCTAAACTATAAAATTATTGATTAAATTATTTTGTACTTTCTTGTGATTTTCCACCAGTGTCAGATCCACTGTCAGAAGGAGTATCCTCAGAAGGTTGATTTCCATTGTCCTCCTGATTGTTATCATTTTTTTGATTATTAGTAGTATCCTCTTGAGGGGTTGTATCTGTTTGGGTAGAAGTATCTTCATGAGAATTATCACTTGAGACTTCATATACATTAGTATCTTCAGATACTGTATCACTTATAGATGTATAATTTGTATCAGAATTTGTAGCTAAAAAATCATTATCTTCATTTGTTGGAAACTGAAGATTTAAAGGACCTGTAACTAAAGCTGCAAAATTACCTAAACAACATGCAACTAAGCCAACTATTAAAAAAACTGAAATGATTGCTTTTTTATTTGACATAATATCCCTCTTATAATAATATAAATTTAATAAATTTAAATAAATATTTTTATTATAAATTATATAAGTATATCTGTTAATCTTATATTTTAATATTTTGTTATTTATAGTAATTTTTAAGGTATATTTAATAAAAAATTTTAAAAATATATTATAATTGTATTTTAATAAAAATTTAAAAATTTAAAAGTTTAATAGTTTTAGAAATATGAAAACAATAAAACGACCTGTGGAAGCTTCAATAAATGTAAAAAAATCTAATTTTATAGCAAGACTTTATCCTGCAAAAAATAAAATTGAAGCTAAAAATATTATCGCTGAAATATCTGATAAATATTCTGATGCAACACATAACTGTACAGCCCATATTGTAAGTGATTCAAGAGGTTATGATGATGATGGAGAACCTAGTGGAACAGCAGGCAAACCTATGATTAATGTCCTAGAGAAAAATGATCTCTCCAATATAGTTGCAATTGTTACAAGATATTTCGGAGGTATAAAATTAGGTGCAGGTGGTCTTGTACGTGCATATTCACAAAGTGTTTTAACTGCACTTGAAGAAGCTGAAATTGTAAAAATGGAAGCATTTAATATTTATGAAGCTATATTTGATTACCAAAATATAAAAGATATTGAAGCATCTTTTAGAAAATACAATCTAAACATCATCAAAAAGGACTATGGTCAATATGTTAGTTATTTTATTGCATCAAATAACAAGGATATTATAGAGAATATTTGTGAAAAATATCAAAGTGAATTATCCATAAAAAATCATGGAATTGAATACCTGGAAGTTGAATAAAGTTTTCCAATAAACTTAATATTCAAAATTAATAAAAAAAATAATTCATGAAATAAAATAAAAATAAAAATCAAATAATCTGTTTCTTAAAAAAATAATTATAAAAATCTAAAAAGATTTTTAAAATATATTAAAAAAAAGGTACAATTTATAAAAATATTATCAATAAAGAATCAAATTAAGTTAAATTAAGATAAAAATACATTAATTAATATTTTAATTTAAAAATTCCAAATAAAAACTATTTTAACCCTTTAAAATGGAATTAAATCCAAGTCATTAATCAAATCCAAATAATCAAATTGATAATCTAATACCTGTTTTTACGATGACTATTTTATTTAATTGAGAGTGAAATTAAACAAATTTATGCCAATAAACTAAATATTAAATATATCTCCTATCATACCCTTCAAAGATCAAATCATCTTTTCTAATTCTTATAAATGAGGTATTTTATAATTAGATTAAAAGATTATAAATAATTCTCATTTAAGAAAATTTAATTTAAAAAACTAATTAATTAAAATAATAATACTAAAGTGGGTATATTATTAAGTGTTTTAAATTAAAATAAATTAAAAGGAAACTTATATGATAATATTATCCAATACAATTAAATATACGGATAGTTGGTATAAGATTAATTAATAGTAAATTTAATTTGTTTGGGCAATTGCATATATAATATATAATTTTGATATTAAAATAATTTATGATTGTAGTAAAAATCAGAAAAAAAAAATCAATATAAAAAAAGCATGAACTAATGGTATAACTAATATAAATAAATTTATGAAGATATTTTAAAAAATAGACTAATATATGAATATATTTTTAAATATAATATAATATGAGTCAAATAAATACATATTAAATATTATTTATTGGATTTTTTATAATCCTTATTGTTAATATTCTGTTTTCTTTTATTTAAAGGTTTAATTTCATTTTTAACCTTTTTATAATCCTTATTTTCATGACTAGATGGTTTCATTTTCTGACCCTTGTTTGTAGTTTCATTAATATAATTAACATTTCTATGAGTCTTAATAGGATTATTTTTATTATCCTTATTATTATTTTTATCTTTAGAACTTTTAATATTATTGGTGGATTTATTATTTTCTACTTTGGAAACTTTGGTATTTTGATTAATTTTTGAATTAATTTTATCATCTGATTTAGTTGAAAATTTTGTAAAACCTTCATATGAATTAATATTTTTATTTTGAGTTTTTATATTGAGATTAGATTTAATTTTAGAAGACTTTTTAGATTTATTTGATTTTTTCCTATTAGCACTGTTCTTTTTATCATTTTTATTGGATTTTGAAAGATCTTTATTTGGTTTATTCTTATTTTTTAATTGGGAAGAATTTTTTTTAGAAGATTTATTCTTTTTAGAAGACTTGGAATTACTCTTAGATGTAGTAGTATTCTTATTAGATAATTTAGATTTATTATTAGAATTATTGATTTTAGATTTGCCTTTAGATTTGCTTTTAGATTTTTTATTAGAATTATTAACTTTAGATTTATAAGGATTTTCTATTTCACTAATAAGATACTCTGCTTCATCCAATAGTTTTTTATTATTGAAAGCCAGTGCAATTCTTTTAACAGCATCTAAATTTTTAATATAATTATCCAACCAGGAAAATATATCTCCAGGATAAGTATGAATTTGATAATTATTAAATAAATATTTAGAAATGTTAATAGGATCTTGACCATTTAACCGTTCATTAATTATTAAATAAGAAATTCCTCGTTGAAGACAGCCACAGAAAGGTCTCTCCATACAATCACATCTTAAAAAATCAAGCTGTAATCTGATTAAAGCATCCTGATATTTGCTATCCAATTTAGATATGGTTTCACCAGAAGATATAATATCAAGTGTTGATTCTGAAAATAGCCTTGATGAAACATTTAATTTTAATTTATTTGCAATTTGATTATGTATAACTGGTGATAGATATGCACTTTCAAATAATTCCAAATCCATAGCAATTGTCTTTACTTTTAATTGATTAAGTTCCTTTTTATCAATAATCTT
This sequence comes from uncultured Methanobrevibacter sp., assembly GCA_964418715.1. Taxonomy (GTDB): domain Archaea; phylum Methanobacteriota; class Methanobacteria; order Methanobacteriales; family Methanobacteriaceae; genus Methanarmilla. The sequence goes on from CAYQMW010000047.1 coordinate 5,391, forward strand.
TAAAATCTTATTATTTTTTTGTTTATCTGCATTAGATGATTTGTGTAAAATGTCTTTATAGTAAATACTCTTAGGATGTAGAGTTCTTTCTATGTTATTTTTAATATATTCAGACTGATTAAAATAACTTGAATCAAATAAAGAGTCTTTAATAAATTCTGCATCATCAATTTTAAGAAAACTCTTACTTACAGCACGGCCATAATTGGTAACCTTTAAATTTTCATTATCTGATTCAACAAATCCTTTATCAATTAAGATATTAGTTATATATCTTGGATCTGTTGGAATGTCTATATTTGAGTAAAACTTTTCCAAATCGGATTTTGTTTTAGTGGTCTGTGAGGATATGTCTGCAAGTATTTGTTCTTTTAAATCATCTTCATCATATATTATATTAACATCTTCATTATCACTTTCAAGAAGATTTAATGCAACGGCCTCTTCTGAATCTTCATCAAATCTCCTTCCAACTTCAGGAAGTAAATACACAACACCCCTATCATGATAACTAGGCCTACCTGCTCTTCCAAGCATTTGAGAAAATTCATTTGGTGATATCCATTTATTACCCATAAGTAAGGTTTCAAAAATTACCTGACTTGCAGGAAAATCAACACCTGCAGATAATGCAGCGGTTGTAACAACAGCTTCAAGTTTACCTTCATCAAAATCTTTTTCAATTTTTTCTTTTTTATAATAAGATAAACCCGCATGGTAAAAACCAGCTTTGATACCTTTATCTGTTAGATACTTTGCAATCTGTGTTGTTTTACGCCTGGAATTGGTAAAAATAATTGTTTGTCCTTTATAACCTTTAGAGGATTTAGTGTGATGTTCTTGAATAATAAGTCTCCTCATAATTTCCCGCTTTTGAGCATCATTTCTAACAAAACTTAAATGACGTTCAAGAGGTACTGGTCTATTTGAATATTCAACAAGATTCATATCAAATTTATCTGCTAAATATTCAGGATTTTTAACAGTTGCAGATAATCCAATAATTTGAGTATTAGGATAGATATATTTTAAACGCTTAATTAATCCGTTTAAACGTGTCCCCCTCTCCTCATCATCAATCATATGGATTTCATCTATTAAACAAACCCCTAAATTTTTCAAATCCTCATGACTAGCACTTCTGATCATATAATCCAGTGCTTCATAAGTTGCAACAATAATATCTGAATCGCCAACATTTTTATCTGGAAGGTTTAGCTCTCCTTTTGCTTTAACTCTATTTCTTCCTACTTTAATAGAAACTTTTAAACCTAAAGACCCATATCTTCTTTTAAAATCCCTATATTTCTGGTTAGCAAGTGCTACAAGAGGAGTTAAAAATACGAATTTCTTACCTTCCATAACTTGAGGAATACCTGCAATCTCACCGACTAATGTTTTACCACTTCCGGTTGCAGATACAACAAGAAGATTTTCACCTTTTAGAAGTCCTTCTTTAATGGCCAAGATTTGAATAGGTAAAAGTTTCTTATTTCCTTCGCTAATTAGAATATCTCTAAATTTTTTAGGAATTTTAAGTCTTCGCATATCTATATCAGGAATCTTTTGTGAATTATCAATTTTAACTTTATCAAATAAGGTCAAATCAGGATGTTTTACAGGATCAAATTTAGGAGACAATATATCCATAACTGTTTCTAAATCACCAGTCTTCTCAAGTATTTTTTTAAAATTCCTAAAGACCCTTTTATCATAACCTCTGAGTTTAAGTTCTCTTTTAATAGACTCTTCAGCACAATCTTTGCATATTCTTTGATTGTGGAATTTGTATGAGCAATCAGAATTAATAATAGTAATTTGCTTTTCTAAAATACAATGACTGCAAATAGTAGTAAATCTATAATTTACATCAATAGAATCTAAATACTCTTCCATTTCCTTATTATGAGTGGATAAAAAAACAATTTGGCTTTTAAGTATTTTAATAGCTTCTTGTGGAGGATAAAACTTTTCATATAAAGATGAATTTTCATTAACATTCAAATTAGCAATAAACCTGTTAAGATGGTTTTTACCATTTTCATCTTTTTTAAACTTTAATGTTCCAATAAAACTAGGAGTTCTTTTACTGTTTAAAGCCCCTTTTACTGAACCTATTGGATACATTTCCCACAATTTTTTAGCTTTTCTTAATATTATCATTAATTATAATTTTTTATTCTTTTAATTAATATAATATTCTATAAAATTATTGATTTAAAACTTAATTAGAAATTATTTATAAAAAAAAGTAGATTATATGATTAAAGTAATTGGAACTAAAATAAAAATTAAATTTAGATTAGATTGTTGGAAAGTAAATCATCATATGCACTAATTGCAGCAACAGCACCCTCACCACAAGCTACAATCCATTGTCTTAATCCACCAGTAATATCACCTGCAGCATAAACAAAATCCTGTGATGTTCTAAAACCACTATCAACACAAATACTTCCATCATGATCGAGTTTAATTTCTAAATCATTAGCTAATTCATTAGCAGGTTCATCACCTATTGAAACAAATAAACCATTTACCTCAATTTCTGATGTTGTTCCATCTTTATTTAATAGTTTAACACTAGATAAGAGTGGTTCACCACAGATTTCCTGAACAGTAGTATCCCAAATAATATCAATATTATTTTCATATAATTTATCCTCTAAAACCTTCTGACATCTTAAGGCATCTCTTCTGTGGACTAATGTAACATTACAACCTAAATCAGTTAAGTAAATACTGTTTATTGCTGCTGTATTACCTCCACCAACAACTAAAATATCCCTACCTTTAAAAAACATTCCGTCACAGGTTGCACAATATGATACACCCCTTCCAATATGTTCAGCTTCACCTGGAACATTTAATTGACGATGTTTGGATCCAGTAGTTAAAATAATAGCTTTAGCCCTGTAATTAGATTTAATTGTCTCAATTAAAAAATACTCATCTTCTTTTGAAATATTACTAACCAATTCCCCTTCATGAATTTCACAATATTTCAAACATTGTTTTTTAGTTTTTTCAATAATGTTGAGACCACTTTCCATTTCATATCCAGGATAATTGTCAATTACTGGAACTTCTCTTGCCTGCCCACCCGCTAATTCTTTATCCAAAATTAAAGTTTTTAAATTTTGACGACCTGAATAAATACCGGCAGTTAAACCTGCAGGACCTCCTCCTACTATAATAATATCATATTCTTCCATTATATCACAAGAAAATTCTTAATAAAAAATATTTTAATTATATCCTCTAAATTATTTAAGTACCTTTTTTTAAAAGAAGATTAAAATAATTTAAAATAAATAAAAAAAAGATTAATATTCAGGTAATTTATAAGCAGTTAAACATGCAAAAACACCGATTATCACCCATACCATTTCAGCAAGCCAAGTAGCGGTAAGGAAATCTACTAATCCAAATACAATTAATGTAAGGATAAAAATAAGTAAACCATATTTGTATTCCCCTTGAATCATATGACCTATACCTGGTAAGACAAATGAAACAATAGCTGCGATAACTTTATTAACCATGTTAACCTCCTTTATTAAAAATATTATATTAACATTGTTATTTTAAAATAATAATTGAATAATTAATAATAATTAATATTAAATCTATTTTTAATCTAATATATAGTTTATCATAAGATAAGAAAACTTTAAATTTAAAATCATATGAATTAAAATTGAATAAAATAGCAAAAATACGACAATATTTTTAAAAAATTTGAAAATTATATATAAAAAAAGTATATTGATTTAATTTTTATATAAAAATGATATATGGATTTAATTTTAATTTAAAATTAAAAAAATATAGTAACTCTTAATATAAAAAATAAAAAGAATATATTAAATAGCATGAGCTATTTAATAATTTTCTTGAAGTTCAGCTAATTTTTTAATCCTTTTTAACATATTAGGATGAGTGGAAATTAATTCCATAAATTTAGCACTAGATGAAGTTTTAATATTAGAATTTAATATAACTTTAAGTTCATCAGCAGCAATAACACCATCAGAATTTAAATCAAGCTGAGATAAGTCAGTAATATCATTTCCAGCATTTGAAACATCATTTAAGAAAAATGCTTTGGATCCTTGAATCTCTTTAATTTGAGACTCAGGTGCATTAGCAGCACCATAAACAAGTTTATATAATGCTGAAGCAAGATGTTCTGGTTTACAACCAAGTTCTACACTACCTTCATCAGCATAATATTCCCTTATTCTTGAGATAAATAAAACTAATAACTGACCAACAAAGTAGAATAATAAACCTACAATTCCAATAATTGCATTTGCCCCATTGTCACGATTATTTCCAGAAAATATAGTTGCTAAAGCAAGATAATAACATACAACAGGAATAACACTGACAATGGTTTGTATTGCACTATCATGATGTTTAATATGAGAAATTTCATGACCTAAAACTGCTTTTAACTCATCATAGGTTAATATACCTAAAATCCCTCTAGTTACTGCAACATGACCATCTTTTGTACTTCTTCCATAAGCAAATGCATTAGGTACGGAAGTATCAGAAATACCAATTGTAGGAGTTGGAATACCTGCTTTTTGGGCTAATTCTTCCACCATTTGATGAAGTTCAGGGTATTCTCCAGGAGAAACCCTTCTAACTCTCATAGACTTTTCCACTAATTTTGGTCCTGATATAAATTGAATAATTGTAATTACAATAGTTATGATAAGATAAAAGATAGGTCCCGTATTAAGTCCTAATGCAGTACCTACCATTGAAAAAATAACATATAATAATACAAACATAATAATTGAAGCAATCCACATTCTTACATGTAGTTTCCATCTTCCTTTCATAAAATCATCTCAATTATTTTATTATTAAACAATATTAATTATATGTAATCTTATATAAAGTTATGTATTAATTTAAATAATTAAAAAGTAGGAATATTATAGATTATACATTAATAAATCTATTTAAAAAAAGCAAATTTTAAAAGAAAAAATTCTAGAACTAATCAAATTTAATAATAAAAATTTTAAAAAAATATTTAATTTAATTTTAAAAAATAGAAAAAATAGTTTTTATTTAATTAAATAAATAAAAACCGATTTAAAAATTCATATTAACTTTTTTTTACATTTAAGTAATAGGACTTATTAACATCCACATATATACTAGCTGAACCAGTAGCTTTTACCACTACTTTATATTTCTTAGCAGGCAAAGTAATCTTAAACTGAACTATACCTGCACTGTTAGATTTAGCAGTATAAGTTTTCTTATTTATAGTAAAGCTAACTTTTATTCCATTTACAGGAGTGTTTAATTTATCAAATACTTTAATTTGATAAAATTTATTTTTAACAGCAGTAGTAGCTGCTTGAATATGTAATGGATTTTTATTAACAGTTACTGAATAAGAAGAACTAGCTTTATTGTAATTAGCATTTCCTTTTACTGCTAACTTAACATCATACTTTTTAGGATTTAATTTTAATACAAATGTAGCAATACCTTTACTGTCAGTTTTTGCTTTTAATGTTTTCTTATTAATAGTAAGTTTTACATTTAAACCAGCTGCTGGTTTACTATTTTTAAGATTTAAAACTTTAACTGTGTATTTACCATTTTTATAAGCAGTTTTACTTAAAACTAATTTTAATGGCATTTTATTAACAGTAAATGATCCTCTATGTGTATATGCAACATTATCAATAGTAGTATTAATTAAAACTTTATATTTACCTGGTGCAAGTAAAGTATTGTAATAAATTTTACCCATACCATCGGTTTTAGTATTATATGTTTTTACTAAAGCATTGTTTTTATATACATTAACAGTTGCATCTAATCCAGCAAAGTAATATTGATATCCAGAATATTGAATACGGGCAGTGTATACTTTTCCATCATTATAATATCCAGGGAAGCTAATTGTACTGATTTTAACTTTAAATTCATCATCCTGCATTATTAAATTAACCAAATAATCACGTGTAGTAGTATTAATTATATTAATACCAGGAGTTAAAGTTAAAAGGACAACACCATCCTTATTTGTAGTGGTTTTTAAAGTAGCACCATTAATACTAATGGTTACTGCTTTATTTATTATTAAATTACCATTTTCATCAAATACAGGAAGGCCTACACATTCAGCACCCTTAACTTCAGCTTCAATTTCATTATAATATTTTTGTTCAATATCAACATCTGAATAATGAGTTATATTAGTATAATTCTCATCATTTGTATAAGAAATGTTAAATTGATAATGTCCCTGTTTAAGATTAATGAAAGCGAAATGAGCTTTACCGTTAACAAGATTAGATGACAATGGAGTTAAAAAATTAAATGCATCTGGAGAACTTACAAAGAGAGTAACTTTTCCAGCATCAATTAAATCATTATTATCATTAATATCTGATACTGTAACGATAATATCATATCTTGTGTTAACATGAAGATCACCTTCTCCACCAACAGCTACATTAACAGCCTTAAATAAATTATTATCTTTTTCAAAAATCTCTAAAGGACTGATTCTGCCTGCAATACTAATATCATTCAGTAAGTTCTTATAAAAGATATACATTGTATAATTTCCAGCATTGGTGAAATTATATCTAATCTCAAAACCCATATAATCTCTAAGCGGATTTAACTCATAAGTAAGAGTAGTAATTTCATTTCCTTTAGAATCAACAATAACTAAAGTAACATTACCTTCAGTTAAATGATTTTCAAATTGATCCCTAATATGAATCTCCATAAGAGTACTTTTATTTGCAAAGTTATTTGAAATATCAGTATAAATGGTAATGTTATTTTTCATTTCAGTACCATTAATAATTTGATAACCATGTTCAGATTCATATGTAGTATATTTCAATGGTAAATCAAAGTAATTACTGAATCCCATGAAATTTTCATCACCAGAATATGTAAACTCCACATCCTCATAAGTAGTGTTAATTAAATTTGGAAATTCAAATTTAGCAAAACCATCTACAATAGGTTTAGTTATAGTTGTTCCGTTAATGGTAAATGAAACATAACCGCCTGCATTTAAAGGGCTAATAGAAACTGAAATATTAAGATTTTCACCCTCTTTTAATGTACTAATATTAATAAAAGGAGGATTAATATTTTGTTTTTCCTTAACAAAATCTTTTATAAAATCAACAGATGCATTTTGGTAAAAATCATCTTCATAATTTAAAGTTCCCTCATAAAATCCATATTCTTCAAAAAGTATTGAAATACTTGCAAATCCATTAGCTACATTAGCAGTTCTATATATTTTAGTGCCATTAGGAGTAGTAAGATTTACTATAAATGTACCTCTGTTAATAGGATTACCATAAATATCAGCAATAGTCATATTGAAAATATGATTATTATAAGTATCTTTATGTACTGCAAAACGAATATTACTAGAAGATTTGAATACATGTACTGTCACTAATGCAATGGAATTAACTGGTTCATTTATTCCATCAATCATAACACTAGAATAAATATACATAGTAGAGGTATATTGTCCCACTGGCAATTGTGGTCCTGTAAGAGTACCTATACCATTTGTAAATATACTTCTGTAAGTAATTCCTTCAAGTTCTATGGACATATTTCCAGACATTGATTCAACAAGTTCATTAGTTGTTCTATTTAAAACTTTAACAGTATAACTAACATTTTCACCTAATACAGCATTGTGAGGAGTAATATTAAAGTAAGCATCTAAAGTAATTACTTCCGGATCTTCATTTCCAATGTTTTCATTATTATTGGTATCAGCAAGCAAATCAGATTCAGAATCTGATAACTCCTCTGAAAGATCTGCTTCCTCATCAACAACATATTGAGGGCAATTTAGTTCAGTATCTGTGTTCAAGTTTGTAGAATCATCTACCTCACTTGCACTAATAGTACTTAAACATAAAAAAATCATTAATATACTTAATAGTATTAAACAACTTTTTTTGTTTTTCATTTTATTTCACCTTATTAATATAGCCCAAAATGTTATAAAAAAATTCGTAGATTTCTCTTGAAATTTTTTTATAACTAATTAGGCTATAAATTAAATTATTTAATAAATAA
>CAYQMW010000048.1:0-13402 GCA_964418715.1 uncultured Methanobrevibacter sp.
TATAAGAAAAATCAAATATAATTTAATAAAAATAAAAATTTACTTTAATAATAATTCATAAATACAATACTAAAATCATAAATACTATACTAATAAATTCATAAATAGTATAATAAATAATCCATTTTGAAAGATTAAAAATCTAGATAAATTATAACTTTAAGGTAATTTTATGACAAAAGCATTAATGATTCAAGGCACTTCTTCAAATGCAGGAAAAAGTTTACTTGTAGCTGCATTATGTAGAATTTATATGAAAAGAGGATATAAAGTAGCTCCTTTCAAATCTCAAAACATGTCACTAAACTCATATACTACAAAAGAAAATGGTGAAATGGCAGTTGCACAATATTTACAATCACTTGCTGCTAAAATTGAACCTGAAATAGACATGAATCCTATTTTACTAAAACCAAAAGGAAATTTCATTTCCCAAATTATTATTCAGGGAAAAGTAGTAGATGATATGGATTTCTACACATACCAGCATGACTTTAAACAGGAAGCAATACGTGCTATGAATGAATCATATGAAAGATTAAGTAAAAAATATGATATTATATTTATTGAAGGGGCAGGTTCTCCTTCCGAAATAAATATGAGAAATGAAGACATTGCAAACATGGAAGTTGCACATATGGCAGACTGTGATGTAATACTTGTTGCAGATATTGACAGAGGAGGAGTATTTGCTGCCATTGCAGGAACCTTTGCACTTCTTGATGAACGTGACCATGCACGTCTTAAAGCAGTGATTATTAATAAGTTTTCAGGAAACCTTGATATATTAATGCCAGGAATTGAAAAATTAGAAAAAATTATAAAAGCACCAGTTTTAGGAGTTGTACCTTTCGATAAAAGTCTTAAATTACCTGAAGAAGATTCACAATCCCTTGCAGATCATAGGTTCCTTGAAGAAGACAATGAAGAAAAAGACATTACAATTGGAGTTATAAAACTACCGAAAATAGCTAACTTTACAGATATAGATCCACTTGAAGCAGAGCCAGATGTTGGCCTTAAAATGGTTTCAATATACGATTCTCCAAGTGAACTTGATGATATAGATATGATTATTATTCCAGGTACACGTACATCAACAGGAGATGCAAAAGCATTAATTGATAGTGGTCTTGCAGATAAAATAGTTGAACGTGCAGAAGAAATACCTGTAATTGGAATTTGTGGAGGTTATCAAATATTAGGCCAGGAATTAATTGATGAGAATATGAAAGAATCTCAACTTAAACATGTGCCTGGTCTTAGACTTCTAAATTTGAAAACAGAATTTACAAGTACTGTGAAAGCTGCATGTCAGACAAGATTAAGAGTGCCTGATAATGATTATTTATGCGGACTTGCAAAAATCATCTTTAAAGATATGGCCGAAGAAGAACTCACAGGTTATGAGCAACATGAAGGTACAAGTACAATAATAGACCCTTCAATCGATAGTACTTATCCATTATTTATTGTTGAAGAGGGAGTGGGAAATGATTTTGACAGTCCATTTGATGGAGCATGTGGTCAATCTAATGCCTTTGGTACATACGTTCATGGAATATTCCATAATTACAACTTACGTAGAAATTTACTAAATCATATACGGTCTAAAAAAGGACTAAAATTAGATGAAGGTTTAACTGACCCTTACGAAGACAGTTTAGACAATTCCCTTGAACAACTTGCAAAATTAATTGAAGACAATGTGGATATGGATTATATTGATAAATTAATATTTGGAGAAGATTATGAATATACAACTGCTTCTAAGTAAATATTGCCAAATATTTGAAAAAAAGTGAAAACTAATTAAAAAAAAAGATAAAAAAGGTAAAATTGAATAAAAAATAAAATTTAAAACTATTCAATAATGTCTTCAAATTCTATTTTAAATCCAGCACCATTACATTCTAAAACAGAAATTTCACCTTCAATTTGGGCAGTAAGGTTTTTAACTATCATAAGACCTAAACTAGATAAATTATCTAAATCAAAGTCTTCAGGTAATCCCATACCATCATCCTCAAAGAGTATTATGATATTATGCTCTTCTCTTAAAATAGTTATATAAATATTACCTTCATCACCTTCCCTAAATCCATGTCTAATTGTATTATTAGTTAATTCATTTACAATCAAACCTAATGGCAAGGTTTTTTCAAGTCCAATTTCAACTTCATTATAATCAGCATGGACTTGAATATGGTCTGCATTAAAGTATCCTAAACAGGAATCTGCAATTGTTCCCATATATGAAGATAAATTAAGTCTAGATATTAAATTAGAACTGTGGATTTTTTCATGTACAACTGCCATAGTTACAATTCTAAGATGAATATCATCAATAATATCTTTAGGATTATCTATTTTAAAGCGTTTTTCAAGGTCAATTAATGATAAAATTACCTGAAGGTTGTTTTTAACCTTATCGTGAACTTCTCTTAAAAGAACTTCCCTATCTGCAAGTGCATCTTTTAACCTATTTTGATATCTTATCTCATCTGAAATATCCTGATAGAAAGATATACGGTTTATTAAATTACCGTCCCCATCATATTCATATTTAATGAATGTTTTAATACTTTTTATTTCTCTTCTACCTGTGATAATCCTTCTGACAAATTCACAAGTAGGATTTTTTGGAGTAAGTTGAGCTACTGATTTTTCAACTAAAAATTTATCATCAGGAACAGTATAATCATACATCAAATCATTTGAATCAGATACATCATTTGGATTAACCTCCAAAATATCATAAATTTCAGGTGTCCACACAGTTTCATCATCTGAAGTATAACTCATTGCAGTTTTACTTACTTCCTGTATAATTTTTAAATTCTCGGATAATTTAAATGCCTCTTCAGAGATTTTCTTATAATTTCTCATATAGGTTTCTTGATCTGTGACATCTTGATGGAAACTTACATGTCTTATAGGTTTACCATTAGCACCAAAGTTAACCAAAACATTAGTTTTTATATATTTCAATTTTCCATTTGCAGTTCGAACCCTTTGAACCATTTCACCACTTGGATTTTTAGGATTAATCTCTTTAAATAAATCTGTAAGAAGAGATTTATCCTCTTCAATAATAAATTCACTTAAATCCCCATTATAGGTTTCATAATCATCAGGGTCAAGTTCAAATATTTCGAATAATTCCTTGGACCAATTTAATGGTTCACCAATATGAGAATAACTAATAGCTGTTTTACTAACCGTTTGAATACGTTCAAGATTACGTTGCAATCTTAAAGCTTCTTCAGATTTAGCTCTGAATTTATCAAAGTTATTAACTTCTTCTGTAATATCCTGATGGAAACTGATATGTCTAATTCTATTACCTTCACCATCATATTCAAATTTGATAAAGGTTTTAATGTACTTTTCATTACCCTTAGCAGTAATTACCCTTTGAACAAAACTAGTTTCAGGATTATCAGGGCCACAATTACGTAATGCATCAAATAGAACTTGTTTATCTTCTTCAACTACATAATCATCTAAACTTCCATCGAAATCTTCATCAAACTCATCAATATCAAGTTCTAAAAGGCCAAACATTTCTTTTGACCATTTAACCTTACGGCCACCAGTACTAAAACTAATTGCAGTTTTACTGACCTTTTGAATAATTGAAAGATTTTTCTGAAGTTCACATGCCTCTTCAGATTTAGCTTTAAATTCCCTTAAATAATTTTCCTCTTCTGTTACATCCTGATGATATGCAATATGACCAATAAGATTTCCATCACCATCAAAGTCAAGAAGACCATAGGTTTTAATATATTTAATATTACCATTTAAAGTCATAGCCCTTTGAGTAACAGTTATCTCAGGTTTATCTTTTGAAGCTGTTTTAACAGCATCATGCCATAAATGCTTATCTTCATCAATGATAAAATCATTTAAAGAATAACGATAATCCTCAAACTCCTCAGAATCAAGTTCGAGCATTTTAAATATTTCAGGAGACCAAGTTTTATCTCCTTCATCATTTGAATAACTAATAGCAGTTTTACTGACTGATTGGATACGATTAAGATTATCCTGTAACTTAATAGCTTCTTTAGATTTTTTAGAAAAGTTCTCCAAATTAACCATTTCATCAGTAACATCTTGATGGAAACTAACATGGCCTGTTACTTTGCCCTCTTCATTATAATCAAAGGTAATAAATGTTTTAATGTATTTTATATTACCCTTTGGAGTTTTAACTCTTTGGGTAAATGAAGCCTCAGGATTATCCTTAGAACAGTTTTTAACAGCATCAATAAGTAACTCTTTATCCTCTTCCACCATAAAATCATCAAGGCCTCCATGATAATCCTGATTATAAATATCTGAATCTAATTCAAGTATTTTAAACATTTCCGGAGACCATGTAATAGAACCATCTTCATTTCCATAACTTACAGCTGTACGGGAAACATTCTGTATACGATTTAAATTTCTCTGAAGATCACAAGCCTCTCTAGATTTTTCCTTAAAGTTTTTAAGGTAATTTTCCTGTTCTGTAATATCCTGATGGAAACTGACATGACCTTCTACATTACCCTCCTCATCATAATCAAAAATGACATAAGTTTTAATATATTTTAAATTGCCTTTACCTGTTATAATCCTTTGAACAAAATCTACCTGAGGATTATCAGGATTTGTTTGTTTAATTGCCTCAGTTAATAATTGTCTATCCCCCTCCAATATACAATCATTTAAAACATTCTTATTTTCCCTGTATTCTTCAGGTGAAACTTCAAATATATTAAAAGTTTCAGGAGACCAGACAATTTCACCTCCATCATCTACATAACTCATTGCAGTTTGAGAGACTTTTTGAATACGGTTAAAGTTTTCTTTTACTTTTAAGGATTCATTATACTTATTGAAAATATCCAAATTATACTCTTCAGAATCATTTATATTATCGAAAAAGATCATTAAAGCAAAATCATCATTACTTATAGTGTAAGTGAAATGAAGTTTTAACAAGTATTTTTTATTATTTATAGTACAATTAACTATTTTATCTTCAAATAAAGATTCATGAGACTGGAGTTTTAAATAGATACTGTTAAACTCCTCAGAGTTAAGGCCGTCTTCAAAATTAATTATATCAAATAAGTTTTTTTCAGATATAACAGAGGAATCAATGTTAAAAGTCTCTGAAAATGCTTTATTAGATTTAATAATTTTATTATCTCGAACAAGTAGTTTAGCAGCATCATTATAAAATATTTTATCGATATTTTCCTGATTTATAACTTCTTCAATAATATTTTTAGAAAAAGCAATTACATTATTATTGTTTTTAACAATTTTAAAATCAAAAGCCTTTACAATAACATTACCATGGTAAAATTCCAGATTAATAAAATTAGTATTGTCATTATCATATACATCTTTAAGTATTTTAAAAATAGTGTTGTTTTCATCATTAATGTAAATATCTTTTGTATAAAAACCAGTTAAATCTTGATTAAAAAATCCCAATAGTTGAGGACTTGAATATTCTAATAAAAAGTCATCTATATTTTCATTTGGTGAAAATACATGAGATCCATATTCTGGTAATAAATTTAAAATATCTTTAATACCCTCATCTAATTTAGGAATGTTCTTTTCCCTTTTAAAGTTTTTTGATTCCAGATTCGTATCAAAATCAAAAAAATTCACTTCATTACTTGATTTATTATAACATTTTACTTTCATTATAGAACCCCTAATAAGTAAAATTATATAATTTCATTTCTATTATTTAAAAGATATAAAATTTTTTAAATTGATTTTATGAATTGATTTTATATAGAAAATTTAGTTTTATTCTAGAATATAATTTAAAAAAAAGATCCTATATGATTTTAATTGTTAATGACCCATAATATTTTCTTTAAAATTAGTTTTAAGTGAATCAGAATTAATTGAATAAAAATTTAGATAAAATAATAAGAATAACAAAGGTTAGTTAAAATTAGAGTTTTATAAAAAAAATAGAAAAATAAAAAAAAAATTAAAAAATTATGATAATAAAAAATTAAAAGAGTAGATAAAAATAAATTTATCTATTTAATAGTAATAGTCTTTTTAATTGTTTTATCACCATATATTGCATTATATACTAATTTACCTTTTTTAAGATTTTTAATAACTGCTTTTCCAATAGTTAACTTAGCAACACCATTTGCATTAGTTGTTGCAGTGTAAAGTTTACCATTGAATACAATTGAAACTTTTTTACCTTTAATTTTTTTGGTAATAGTTGCAGTTATAACATAACTTTTAGCAGTTCTTTTAAGAGTAGCAGCACTTGCAACAGATTTTAAATTAGCAACCTTATTAAGTTGATTTTGAAGACTGGTTATTTGTGCCTGAGCCTGTTTTAAACTAGCTTGTAATTGGCTAGTTGTTTTTTGAAGTTCTGCAATTGCTATTTCTAACTGATCAATCTTAGCATTAGCAACAGTTAAATTAGCAGTAGTTTCAATTAAAACCTCTTGAGTCTGATTAAGAGTAGTATTTAACTCAGCAATTTTAGCATTAGCAACAGTTAAATTAGCAGTAGTTTCAATTAAAACCTCTTTAGTTTCATTAAGAGTAGTGTTTAACTCATTAATTACTGTAGCAGGATCTTCAATTACAACTAAATTAATCTCTTTTGTAACACCTTCAAAACTAGCAATTATAGTATAAGTACCAGGAGCAAATTCTGTGTTTTTGAAAACTCTGAAAGGTTTAACAGCACCGATTTGAACTTCATCCAATTTTAATATAATTGGAGTGGTGACATCAATTTCTTCACCTTGATCATTATAGAGTGTTATTTCAATTGCAACATTACCAGTAATATTGTTTAATACATTGTATCCTATTTCAACATTTTGATAAGCTATTTGTTTGAAAGTGATTCTTCTTTCGTCTGCATCACCCTCTGCTTTGTAAATTAAAGTTACATTATATACACCAGATGGTAAAGTAGGAATAACAGTTGTACTACCATGTCCATCTGCAAATGGAACATCAAATATTTCCTCACCAATAGCTATTTTTATTTCACCTTTGAAACCCCTAGTTTCAATTACATCAATTGGTACACTACCCATTGCTGAATCAGGAATATCTATTGTGAAATTATGATAGACAGATCCTCCATAATAAACTATATCAGTTCTAATTACATCACAATTTATAAGGTCAAATACATTACCATCTTCAAAAAGTACAGCAGGACCAGAATCCTCAGCAGTATTATCCGCGAATTTAGAACCAATAATAGCCACTACACTATCATCATCGATATATACTCCTCCACCATATACACCACGGTTTTCATAAAATTGACAGTTTTTAATTATTGCGTTAGCAGTACTGATATAAATTCCACCACCACTTCCGTCTCCGTCTTCATCATCAGTTCCATCAAAATCAGCACGGTTACCGGTGAAAATACAATTTTCAACATATACAAATCCACCATTAGATTGTGCTTTTATTGCACCAGCTTGGTCAAATGCATAATTACGGGTGAAATTTGAATTGAATACAGTTAAATCTGTACCTTCAAATTTAATTGCTCCTCCATCACAATAATATCCTGCATGGTTATCTTCAAATAATACACCATCAACAGTTAAATTACTACCAGAAGATCTTATAAAAATAGGACCTGCTTCATGAGCATTTTTATCATAACAATTTTTAATGATAAGATTGTTAATGGTTATATTCACCGGACGAGGATTATCTACTGAATCTTCAAAAAACAAAAATGCACTTTCATTAAACCCATTCATAATTCTGTTATTACCATTAATTACAAGATTTTTTAAAGTTTTATCTGTTGAAAATGGATTTATATTTATACGATGAGTTACATTATATTCCTCATCACCTGCTAAATTTATGATTAAATATTCATTTACTTTACCTGCTCCTCCAGACTCGAATAAATCAGATAATTCAGTATAATTATTTACCTCTACTTCAACAGGTTCACTTTGTAGTTTATTTTCCTCATTTACCATTGCTGAAGTTTGTGGTTGGGAATTACTTGCCGCAACAGCAGCATTCTCATTACTCTCTTCATTTACATTTTCAGTAGCACTTACATCTTCCTGTAAGTTGATATCGTCAGAACTTGACACTACTGAATTTGCATCATCTTCTTGAATATCACTTGCACTAACTGCAGATACAGTTAAAAATACGCAAAGTAATAATGTGAAAATCAATAGTTTTTTCTTCATATTTTTCACGTCCTTTATTAAAAACAAATAATATCTATTAAATATTATTTTTTAATGAATTATATTAATTCTCAATTAAATAACATATTAAAAAAAACCAATAAAGATTTTTTAAAATGCCTTACATTTAAAGGACTAATATATTCATTTACGATTTATTTCTATCAAATTTGTTTGAAAAGTTGAAAATTATTCAGATTTCTTTTTTTTAAAATTACTTGATTTATGACATAAAAAACTTCAAACTAAATTTTCAAAGAGTCTAATTTAATGTTGTATATAAAGATATATATAAATATTTATAAAATAAGGTAAATTTTTGTAAAATTGGATTAAAAATAGAATAAATAATAAAAAAATAAATGAAATTATTAAAAGAATAAATAAAATAAAAATAAAAATAAATAGAAAAATAAGATTATTTTTTTAAATTTTAATTTAAAACCAGTTCCATCACAATCAATTAAACTAATATTACCTTCAAGTTCATTCATTAACATAGAAACAACAAGTAAACCTAAACTAGAAAGATTACTGAAACTAAATCCTTCAGGCAAACCAATACCATTATCTTCAAATGTTAATTCAACATTATCTCCATCTCTTGAAGCTTTAATAGTTATAAGTCCATCTTCCGCCTCAGGAATTCCATTATGTACTAAATTACTAGTTAATTCTGTAAATATTAAAGCCAATGAAAGTGCTGAGTCTACATGAATTTGAAAATCACCAATATCTGTTATGTAATTAATATTATTTCTTTTAAAGTATTTTAATGTATAATCCATAATAGTAATGACAAATTCCTCAAAATCAATTGCGGTAAGTGAATCAGAACTGTGAATATCTTCATGAACAACTGCCATAATTGCAATTCTAATTTTTATGTCTTCCATCATTTCTTTAAGATTATCTGATTTGAATCTTTCTTCAAGATCAAATAATGACAAAATAACCTGAATATTATTTTTAACTTTATCGTGAACTTCCCTTAAGAGATATTCTCTATCATCTAATAAGTTTTGTAATTTATCTTGCCTGGAGATTTCTTCTGTAACATCTTGATTTAAACTTAAACATGAGACAACTTCACCCTTATCATCATATTTATAGTTTAGATAAGTTTTGATATATTTTATATTGTCCTTAGGAGTTTTAATTTTTTGAATATATTCAACATAAGGATTATCTGGAGACAATTTATTAACCTCATCTTCATAGGCTTTTTCATCATCAACGGCATATCTATGTATTAAATCATCAAGATCCCCTACTCTATTTTCAATAGGAACATCTAAGATATTCTCAATCTCAGGAGACCAGCCTGTCTTCCCATCTTTCATTTTATAAGAAATAGCTGTTTCACTTAATCTTTGAATAGAATTTAAACTTTCCTGAATACGTAATGCTTCTTCCGATTTTTTCTTATAAGTCTGTTGTCTTTCTTCTTGTAAGGTAACATCTGTTAAGTATAGTAAAATTCCAGGAGCCCCCTTATAATTAGTATAAACTAAATGTGCCTTAATCCAATATTTTTTATCATTTAAACCACAGTAAACTAATTTATCAAAATAAGGACTTTCATGGAAAATTAATTTTTTAGCAAGTGATTTATACTCACAATCTTCACAACCCTTATAAACCGTAATAATATCTAAAAAGTGTTTATCTAATACATTCTCAAGTTCAAAACCAAAACCCTTTAAGAAAGCTTCATTAACTTTAACTATATTACCATTTTGAACAATGATTTTAGGATTCATATCATTAAATAATCTCTCTTGAGAGTCTTTTAAATTAGCCTCTTTAGTAATGTCTTTAGCAAATATAAATAGAGACTCGGCATTTTTCATAATCTTAAATTTATATGCTGCAATTCGATTATTATTATCATCCAAAACATCGAAAGTAATCATTCTTTCCTGTCCTGTTTCATATACGAACTGCATAACTTCCAAAGCTTTAGTTTCCCTATTTGTATCTGTAAAATTACTTACCATAAATCCAACATAATCTTTACCTAAAAATTCATGAGTAGTATTATTTGAAAATTGGAAATAAAAGTCTTCCCCATCATTATAAGGTAAAAATATAGTAATTTCATAAGTAGGAAATATTTCAAGTACTTTAAGTGTTTCTTCATTTAATTCTGGAACATCATCAACCATTTTATCTGAAATATGATTAAAATTGTTCTCATAATCAAAGATATAAGTGTTTCCAGTAAAATTACTATATGCTCTAATTTTCATTTTTTAATCCTCGAATAATCTAAATATTATAGTTAATGATAAATTTTAAGCCCATTTTAACTATAAAATATGATGCTTACAAAATAATTATTTTATATACAATTATAATATATTTTTATTTTCTTTAAAATATAAATTTATTGAATTAAAAGAGCAAAAAAATGAAAATAAATGATAATTTAAATAAAAATAAAAGTTAAAAATGTTTAAAAATAATTAAAAATATTAAAAAATTATTTAAAAAATATAAAAATTTTATGAAAACAATGAAAAATATGTAAAATATAATATTATGAGAAAAACATGAAAAAAATAGATAAAATAAAATGATTAAAAATATTTAAAAAAAATTAAAAAAAAAGAATAAAAAACCTAATTATTATTAGGTTCTCTTCCAAAGATGTGTACAGCACAAGTTCCTCCTGTACCACCTACATTTTGAGTAAGACCTATTTCTGCACCATCCACTTGACGTTTACCTGCCTCTCCTCTTAATTGCCATACAACTTCAGCTGCTTGTGCAATACCAGTTGCACCGAGAGGATGTCCTCTTGCTTTAAGTCCACCAGATGGATTAATAGGGAAATCACCATCAGTTCTTGTTTGACCATCAGCAACAACTACTCCTCCTTGACCTTTATCACAGAATCCTAAATCTTCAATAGCTAAAATACCATTGATTGAGAAACAATCATGAACTTCTGCAAGATCAATATCTTTAACAGTTAAACCTGCTTGTTGATATGCTTTTTGTGATGCAGCTTTAGTTGCATCAAGAGTAGTTATATCATTTCTATCGTGAAGTGCAATAGTACCAGATGCCTGTTGTGAAGCTTTAACATAAATTGGTGTATCTGTATATTTATGAGCATCTTCAGCCGGACATAATACAATAGCAGCAGCACCATCTGAAACTGGTGAACAGTCAAATAAAGTTAATGGGTCTGCAACCATAGTAGAGTTTAATGCCTTATCAACAGTAATCTCAAATGGGAATTGTGCCCTTGGATTATTAGATGCATTGTGATGAGCAACTACTGCAAATTCTGCAAGTTGTTCACGAGTAGTACCATATTCATGCATATGTCTTTTTGCAATCATTGCATATAATGAAGGGAAAGTTGCACCTTGTTGAGCCTCCCATTCAATATCAGAAGCAGTTGCAATAGCCGGTGTTGCATCTACAACATCAGTCATTTTTTCTACACCTGCAGAAACGACAACATCATGGTAACCTGAAGCAACAGCTAAAATTCCTTGTCTTAAAGCAAGACTTCCGGATGCACATGCCGCTTCTACTCTTGTACATGGAATAGGGTTTAAACCCATATGATCTGCAATAAGTGATGCAATATGTTCTTGATTTACAAATAATCCAGATGACATATTTCCAACATACATTGCATCTAAATCATCTCCACCAATATTAGAATCTTGAATAGCACCAAGACCTGCTTCTGCAATAAGGGATCTAAATGATGCGTCCCATAGTTCTCCAAATTTAGTTTGTGAAACTCCTATAATAGCTACGTCTCTCATTTTTACACCCCTATAACATTTTTATTTTTCCTTTGTATTTAGCATAAACTGCATAATCAACATATCTCTTCTCAGCAATATAATCTTCAGTTTTAGGTGCTAAATCTTTGACTTCTTCAATTCTATCTGTTACTTCCATAACAAATGCATCACTACCTGCACCAGAACCATAACTTACAACAAATATTCTATCTCCTTCTTTAGCATGATCTAAAATATTAGATAAACCTAAAGGAACAGCACCAGAATAAGTATTTCCAATATCTGGAGTTAATAAACCATATTTATATTGTTCCGGAGTAAATCCAAAACCTTTTGCTGCTCTTAAATAGAATTTACCATTAGGTTGGTGGAAACAACAATAATCATAATCTTTACTAGTAGTATCAGTTAATTCAAACATTCTTTTTGCAGCACCTTGAACATGTTTAAAGTATGCAGGTTTACCTGTAAATCTTCCACCATGTGATGGATAATTTTGACCCTCTCTCCTATAGAAATCAGGAGTATCAGTAGTAAAACTACATGTTTTTTCAATATCTGCAATAGTATTCTCTTTACCTAAAACATATGCTGCTCCTCCAGCGGATGCAGTATATTCTAATGCATCTCCTGGAGCTCCTTGTGAAGTATCAGCACCAACAGCTAAACCATATTCAATCATTCCAGATTCAACTAAACCCATATTCATTTGAATTCCTGCAGTACCTGCTTTACAAGCAAATTCTAAATCTGCAGCAGTTAAATTTGGAGTTGCATCAATTGCATCAGCAACAATAGTAGCAGTTGGTTTTACTGCATATGGATGAGATTCAGAACCAACATAAACTGCTCCAATTTTTTTAGAATCAATTTGAGCTCTTGCCAATGCATTTCTTGCTGCCATGACAGAAATAGTAACAGCATCTTCATCAGGAGCCGGTACTGATTTCTCATTAACAACTAAACCATTTTTAAAGGATTCAGGATCATCACCCCAAACTTTGGCAATTTCTTCAACCTTAATCCTATAAGATGGTACATAAGCACCATAACCTACGATTCCTACCATAAAATCACACCGTATTCTTTAATAATAATGAATTAAGAAATTAATTTTAATTTCTCTAAAAACTGGTTTTTAAAAAAAATAAAACCTGTTGATTAAAATTAATTTAATTTTTTAAATTTTGATTGGTTAAAAAAAATAATAACCTGATAAATTTTATCTTAAATCTTATTAAATATTTTAATAATATAATTTTCTTTAAAACTAAATTAGTTAAAAAAATAACTAAATTAATTATCATAATTAATAAGAGTTTTTTAAAACATATAAAACTATATCTTTTTGTGCTTCAGCTATATTTGATGTTTTTGTTTTTA
>CAYQMW010000049.1:0-13396 GCA_964418715.1 uncultured Methanobrevibacter sp.
TATTTTTATTTAAAATTAGTTTTTTATTAATTATTTAATAATTTTAATAATTTATTTAATTATTATTTAATAATTTTAATCATTGATTGATTATTATTTATTAAATTAAATTTAAATAGTCTAAAAAAAGTATTTTTGAAATATATAATATTATAATATTTATTTTTTTTATTGACTAATTTAATTTTATTCTTGTTTATTAAGGAGGATTAAATTTTTTTTATTAAAATAAATATTATAATATTATAAGTATTTTGGCTGTTTATTCATATTAAACAGTCAATAGTTAAATTTATATTATTAATTTTAAATTTTATATTTAACTTTTTAAATGGATAGAGTAGGGATTTAAATCCCTATTTTTCCATTTATTTCTATTTCTTTTTGGAGGTCAAAAATATTTAATATCTAGAGGTATTGGACCATTTCATCATTTGCTTGTTTAAATGCATTAGGTTTAACTTTCTCCATAGCGTCATTAAATGCTTTCATGTCAACTTTTTCTGCATCCATGTTTTCTCTTAAAGTTAACATTGCTGCTTCACGACATACTGCTTCAATGTCTGCTCCTACATATCCTTCAGTACGTTTAGCTAATTTTGAAAGTTTTACATTATCTGCAAGCGGCATTTCATTAGTATGTACCTCAAATATTTTAAGTCTGCTTTCTTCATCTGGAGTTTCGACTTTAATATGTCTGTCAAATCTTCCAGGTCTCATTAGGCCAGGATCTATAATATCTGGTCTGTTTGTTGCTGCAATAACTGCAACATCATGTAAGTCTTCCATTCCATCAATTTCAGTAAGTAATTGATTAACCACTCTTTGAGTAACACCAGAACTTCCAGCATCACTACCACGTGCATTTGCTATAGAATCAATTTCATCAAAGAAGATTACAGTAGGTGCAGTTTGTCTTGCTTTTCTAAATACTTCTCTGACACCTTTTTCAGATTCTCCAACCCATTTACTTAAAAGTTCTGGACCTTTAATTGCAATAAAGTTTGCATCACTTTCACTTGCTACTGCTTTTGCAAGTAAAGTTTTTCCGGTTCCAGGGTCACCATATAATAAAATTCCTTTAGGAGGATCAACATGGAATTTTTTAAATTTATCAGGATATTTTAATGGCCATTCCACTGCTTCTTGTAATTCTTGTTTTGCAGTTTCAAGTCCACCAATATCGGACCATTTAACATCAGGTATTTGTACAAGGACTTCCCTTAAAGCGGAAGGTTGGATTTCTTTTAATGCTTCTCTAAAGTCAGCGTTATTAACAATAATCTTTTTAAGAGTTTCTTCAGGAATCTCTTCATCTGTTTTGTTAATTTCTGGTATGATTCTTCTAACAACTCTCATTGCAGCTTCTTTACATAAGGATTCTAAATCTGCACCTACAAATCCATGAGTGCTTTCAGCGATTTTATCAAGTTCTACATCACTACTTAATGGCATAGTTCTTGTGTGGATTTCAAGAATTTCTTTTCTCTCATCTCTATCAGGAACACCTATTTCGATTTCTCTGTCAAATCTTCCAGGTCTTCTAAGTGCAGGGTCTAATGAATCTGGTCTGTTTGTTGCTCCAATAACAACAACTTGTCCTCTGGAGTTAAGACCATCCATTAATGTTAGAAGTTGTGCAACGGTTCTTCTTTCTACTTCACCTTGGGTTTCTTCCCTTTTTGGTGCAATAGCGTCAAGTTCGTCTATAAATATAATAGATGGTGCATTTGCTTCTGCTTCTTCAAAGAATTCTCTTAGGTTCTCTTCAGATCCACCTACATATTTACTCATAATTTCAGGCCCATTTATTGAAATAAAATGAGCATCACTTTCACTTGCAACTGCTTTTGCAAGTAAGGTTTTACCAGTTCCAGGAGGGCCATGCATTAGAACTCCTTTTGGTGGTGCAATACCTAATCTTTCAAAGAGTTCAGGTCTTTTAAGAGGAATTTCAATCATTTCTCTAACTTTTCTTACCTCTTCTTTAAGACCACCAATATCTTCATAACTTACATTTACAAGATTAGTTACACCTTCTAGTTTTGATACATCTACAGGATGATCTTGAAGCTCAACTTGGGTATTAGGACCTACTTTTACAACACCTGTTGGGTGAGTTGATACAACAGCGAATTTTAACTCTCCCATAGGTGATATGTCCATAAAGTTATTAAACATATCATCAAATGGATTTCCGCTTTGATTATGCATCATTGGAGGTTTAATACCAGAACCTACAATATCTCCTTTTGTCATTACTTTGTTTAAGAATAATCCTCTAATATCTCCTTGGATTTTTACATTATTTTCAGTTGGTGCAAGTACTACTTTTTTAGCAATTTTTACACTTGCTTTTCTAACTTCAATCTCTTCACCTATTGATGCACCTGAATTTTTACGGATTGTACCGTCCATCCTTATAATTCCAAGGCCAATATCAGATTGTGATGAAACAACAGTTGCAGCTGTGGTTTTAGATCCTTTAATTTCAATTAAATCTCCTTCTTCAAGACCTAATTCTGCCATTGCATTAGGATCAATTCTTACAATACCTTGACCAATATCACGTTGAGATAATGCTTCTGCAACTTTTAAGGTTGGGCTTTTCTTTTTGTCATCAACCATAATAATCATCTCCTTTATAATTGTGAAAATAATAATGAATTTTAAATTCTTTTTTTAATAAAGCTATAATTTATTAACCTTTTGTACTTAAAATATTATAATTCTTTCTTTTTAATTTTTTGCTAATATTTTAATTGAATTTGTTAATTATAAGCTTTTAATTTTGTTTATATAAAATAAATCAATATTTAACTTTTGATTTAATTTTTATATTTTATTTTTTTTAAGTTACTTTTTGTAACTATAATTAAATTGTAGGTGATCATATATAAAGCTTTCGATTTTAGTAATATTTTGTTATTAAAATAGTAATAATTTTTAAAAAAATTAGAAAGATCCCAATAATTAAAAGTAAAATATTATTTATTTTTATTAAATATTGATAAAAAATAAGTTTTTTAAAAAAATAAGAATAAAAATAATAATTTAAAATTAAAAATAAATGTTTCAAAAATTAAGAAGTGAAATAACCATTGATAATTAAAAATAAGTTTTTTTAATCTAACAAAAAATAGTTATAAAAAACTAAAAAAGTAGATATTTATCTAATTTTTCCACCAAATCCTAAAATTAATCTTTTAACCTCTTCAACGGAATTCTTGCTTAAACTTTCAATTTCAAAAGTATAACTAATATCCTCATCATCGATTTGTGGACCGTTGTATGTGTCAGTTAATTTGACAGATAATATATTTGGAAGTTTTAATAGGGTTTCTTTAATTATAGTACTATCTGAGTTTGTTGGAAAGATACAGCTTACAGAATCACAGTATACATTCCAATTTTTCTTTTTCCAATCAAACAATTCTTCTTCGTTAAGTATTCTAATATTGGAAATTTTTAGTTTATACTCACTATTTCTATTGTTTCGCTGATTTTCAATAATTACAAAACCATCTTTTAATTGTTTAACAATACCAATATGGACTCTTTTGGAGTAAATATGCTGAAGACCTATTTCAGTTCCAATGGAAGAGTATAGTTGGGTTTCTTCATTACTTAATGCTGCAATCGCCTTATCACTTCTTCCAAGTGCTGCTTTAACATCACCCATATGTTTTGTTGCATTTATGGTAATTTCTCTAAATTCCTCTTCATCTTCTCTTGTAAGCGCATCTTTAATTTCACATGCTGCATCAATAAAGCTTTGACGAATTTTCTCACCATTTTGATTTTCAGTCTGAATTGAATAGGTTAAATATGGGTTTTGTGATGTAATACGTGCAATTGTATCGATCATAAGATTATAGATAGGACTTTCATAATCTTCTGTATCTTTAAGATTAATATTTAATTTTTCAATTGTAGATGCAATTGAAATATATGAAAAATGAGTTAAAACCTGTACAACAGCCATCATATCATCATGATGCTCTGGTGTGGTTTCTATTATTCTCATATTTTTACTTTTCAAATATTCATGAATTTTATTATACCATTTCCCTTTAACTGTTGGGGTTAAAACAATAACCTGTCCTTCAAAACCAGGGGTACGTGGTCCAAAAATAGGGTGAGTCGGAATAAATTCCACATCTTCCGGAAGATATTCTTTCATTGCTTCTGTTGGTTTAATTTTAACTGATGTAATGTCAATCATTACAGAGTCTTTTTTCATTTTACCTGATAGTTCTTTAATTACATCAACAGTGTTTGCTATTGGAACAGCAATA
This sequence comes from uncultured Methanobrevibacter sp., assembly GCA_964418715.1. GTDB lineage: Archaea > Methanobacteriota > Methanobacteria > Methanobacteriales > Methanobacteriaceae > Methanarmilla. The sequence continues at coordinate 4,299 of CAYQMW010000049.1, forward strand.
ATGAGTATGTCTGAATTTTCTGCAACATATTCATTATCACTTGTAAATTCAACATTTAATTCTTGGCTTACTTCATTTCCTGCTTTTTTATCTCTACCTGTAACAGTTACATTAAAGTTGTCACGTTTAAGATAACTTGCAAGTGTTCTTCCAAGACCTTTTGTTCCACCAATAATTCCAATTTTCATTATACCAACACAAACTGAATTTATAATTTCAAATTATAATTGAATTATTTTTATAATAGGGTAATTTTATTTAATTTCTAATTAATTATAACAGATATTTTTATAAAAATATTAATTTTTCATTTTAATTTTATAATTCATATATTATAAATATAATTTTTATTAAAGTTTAAAGTTAAAATTAATTAGCCAGTAAAATTATAAAATAATTAATAATAATTTAATATATTTAATATATTTAATATATTATAGTAGTTAATTAATGAATAGATAATTTAATTATGTAATTATCTTAATATATTTTAATAATTATTTAAAGATTATATAAGTTTATATAAGTTTATGTATGTTTAAAAAGAGTATACGACTTATTTAAGGTGGACAAATGAAAGTAGTTGATGAAAACGAAAAGGATGGGATTATGGAGGTTATTCCTGAAACTTTAGATGACCTTTGGCATTTATCTCATATAATCCAGGAAGGGGATTATATTAGTTCTATTACTACACGCCGTATTCAAGATACAACTGGTGATAAACTTAGAAGTGATAGAGGTGTTAAAAAAACATTCGTCCTTGAGGTTAATGTTGAATCTGTAAGTTTCCATATGTTCACATCTAAATTACGTCTTACAGGTACTATTACAAAAGGTCCTGAGGATTTGATTCCTTTAGGTTCTCATCATACTGTTGAAGTTAAATTTAACACTCCACTTACAATTAAAAAAGAGACTTGGTCTAAATGGGCATTGGATAGACTTGATTTGGCTATAAAAGCTTCTAAAAAATTATCCGCAATTATTGTTTTAATAGAAGAAGGCACAGCTACACTTGGTCTTATTCGCCAATTTGGTATTGAATATTACGGTCCAATCCAATCTAATATTTCAGGTAAAAGAATAGTTGATAAAAACAGACCGAAAGAGGAAAAGGAATTTTATCAAAATATTGTTAAAACTTTGTATAAATTTAGAGATATTCAAAATATTGTAATTGCAGGACCTGGTTTTTCTAAAGAGAACTTTTATAAATTTTTAGAGGATAATTATGCGGATCTTGCAGAAAAATCAATTTTAGAGGCAACAGGATCTTCTGGAAGAGTGGGTATTAGTGAGGTTTTAAAGAAAGGTACAGTTGAAAAGTTAACTTCAGAAAATAGAATTGCCTTTGAGATGAAGGATATTAATGATATGCTAAAATTACTTTCAACAAATCATGAACTTGTAGTTTATGGAAAAGAAGAAGTAGATTTTGCAGTTAATATGGGTGCTGTAAAAAAACTTCTTGTTAGAGATTTAAATATTGTCTCTGATGATATGGAATCTATTATGAATTTATGTGAAAGTATGGGTGGAACAGTCAGTATAATTAGTAGTGAACATGAAGGCGGAGAGCAATTAAATGCTTTAGGTGCTGTGGCAGCTATTTTAAGATATCCGATTAAATAAATTTTAATTTTTTTATTTTTATAAATCTTAAATTATAAGTTTTAAATTAATTTTTAAATCATATTTATTAGTCATTTTATTTTTTAAATTACTATTCTAATTATTTGCTTATTTTTAATAGATAAATATTATATAATATTAATTAAATAAAGTATATAGAATAAGAATTTATTATAAAAAAATTTTTTTTAAACTTTTTAATTTATTCATGTTGTGTTTTTATGTATTCCGGAATAACAAATGCATTAATAAAGGTTTTCTTTATAACACTTTTTGGAACAGTTATTTTAGATGTAGTTATGAGAAAATTAGGTAAGATTGGATTATTGCATAATCTTTATCCTAATGTAAGAGGTGGAACTCCTAGGGGAGTTGGGATTATATTATATTTGGTTTTAAGTTTTTATTTGCCTGGAGGATATAATATTCTTGTACTTATAATGGGTTTATTTGCATTTATGGATGATTTACTAGGAAGACGTAAAATTTCACATTACAATATGCAATGGGGTCAATTGCTTAGAGGAATTGGTATGATTAGTGTAATGGTTCTAGGATTCTATTTTGGTTTAGGAATCTCTTCAATATTCATTGCGCTGCTCATTCAACCATTAAATATTTCAGATATGCAACCAGGTTCTACCTGTAGTGTAACATTAATAATTAGTGCTATTGTATTGGCTTTAATGGTAGGGTTCCATATTGGTACATTTGATGATATACCTTCATTTTACACTCCATTATTAATTATTATTGCAACAATTGCGTATTGTCCTCTTGACTTTGCAGGTAAAATTATGTTAGGGGAAGTTGGAAATCATTCACTTGCAATTGCACTTGGTATTTCATTTTATTTACTTGGTGGTCTTCCAACAGTTATTTTATTTATAGTAATTACCTCATTCTTAATTGCATTTGTTAGACGAAACAGTTTAAAAGTATACTTTGCTCGTAATATGGGATTAACTAATCCTGTATTCTGTGATTATGTAATGGATGTTTTAACAGGCGGAGGACTTGGAGATTTAATTCGAAAACTTCTTTGGAAAAACAAACAACCTGTTGTTAAAAGTAACCTTTTAATTTTACTAGGTGCTAGAAGATTTGTTTTTAATCCTGCAGCTCATAGGATGGGTCATCTTAGTTATTTTGATTAATTATTCTTTGGTAGATATGATGAAAGCATTAGTTGTTGTAACTGGAAGAGGATTAGGTGGGGATGCAGTAATTGGTTTAAATATTATTAAATCATTAGAATCCAGGGGAATTGAATGTGAAATTGCATTAGATTCAAGTGCTCCAGGTATATTATTTGAAAAAAACGGATATTCATGGCATAAAATATCTATTCCTCAAGCTGGAGGTCATGCAGCTAGTAAAGTAACAACATTAAAAGCAGGTCTTAAAACTATTAAAGCATCTTTTCAATGTAGAAGTTTAATTAAAAAAATCAAAGCAGATGTAGTTGTAGGTGCTATTGGTGGAGGAGCAGTTGTAGGATGTTTAGCTGCTAAAATTGCAGGCACTCCTGCTGTAGGTATATTAAGTACTCCTCTTGATACAAAAGTCTGCACTAAATTAAATAAATGTATTGTATTTCCAGAAGCCCATATGTTTAGAGAAAATACAATACCTGAAAATGTTAAAAGATCTTATTTTCCAGTTCCTTCAAATATTCTTGAAGGAGATAGAAATAATGCTATTGTTAAAATTAAAGAACACTGCAAAAATGAAATAGAAAAGAATCCAAATGCAGTCGATTTTGATGAAAATAAAAAGACTATTCTCTTTTCATCTGGTTCAACAATTTTTGAGAAGATGGCTCGTGGAGTTTCAGATTATTCAAATTTAACAGATAAATATAATATTGTTCTTGTAGGTCTTCCACTTGAAGAGGAATATTATGACTGGTTCAAGCCAGAGAAGATGATTTATTTATCTTATATTGACTGGTTAAAAGATTTATATAAAATAGTTGATCTTGCAGTTTTAACTGATGATGGAATGATGTTATCTGAGGCTATGATGTGTCACATTCCAACAATTGCACTTTTAAGAGTTAAATATGGTCGTTACCATAATATGAAGGAAGTTTTTGAAGGTGCTGTCTTTGAAGCAGAAAATGATAATTTGGCTCAAACCATAGAGGAGGTCATCTTAAAATTAGATGAAGTTAAAGCTAAAACAATAGTTTATGGAGATAAAATTGCAATATCAGAAGATTTAATTGCTGATACAATTATAAATGAGATAAAATCTGATTAATTTATTCAATATCATTTAAATTAATTTTTGAATGATATTTGCTTAATAATTTAGCTATTTCTTCCTTGTCATAACCTTCTAATCTTAAAAGTCTATATTTTAATGTAAATATTCTTTTTAATTTATTAAAATCTGAATCATTTATATGATTTTCAATTTCTTCATTTAAAAATTCTTCTTTTTTAAGTAAGTAAAATGGTCCTTCAAATTTATGTAGAAATATGCTTTCATAAAACTTATAGAATGAATCATCCCCTTTACCTTTACTATTTTTCAAACAATACAAGACATATTCAAAAATCTCATTTTCTAAACTTTCATCTATGTCTTTTGCCATTAAGGTATTAAGGATTTTCTCACCATTTTTAGATAATTCATTTATAAATCTACAATTTTCCACATTTCCATAATTCTGAATTATTAAGTTAATATTGTCTGATATTTCTTTAAATATTTTAAAAATAAGATAGTATTTTTCATATTTTAAAAGAGTTGGAAAGTCTTCTTCAATAAATTCTAAAAGATTAATATTAATATTTTCAATTATACTTTCATGTTTGCTCTTATCGTCCCAGCCTGTAAAACTAAAACTTATTCTGATTTTATTTATATAATAATCTTCATCTGTTTTTGATAGATCTTTTTTATATTTTAATTTAAATTCTCTTTCCCTTTCATTATCATTTAAAAGGTCTTTTATAATTTCTTTTAACTCATTATCACTTAGGGAATCTAATATATCATCAATTGAATAATCATTTCCAGTCTTATCTTTTAAAATTAAATTGGAATTTTCAACTGCATATAATACTGAAGCCATATGTTTACAGTAAGGATTTTCCTTTGCATAAGGACAGGTACATTTCATTTTAAGAATTTGTTCATTATTCAAATCTATTTGAACATTATAGTATTCTGTTCCCAATACTTCTGCTTCAAGATGGTCCTTTTCATATTTTAGAAGTTCTACTCTTCCTTCAATATAGTACTGTCTGCCTCTTTCAAGCACTCCTTTTTTAAATATGCTCTCCCATCCTTCTTCCATATGAATCAAATTAAATAGTTTTTTTTTAAAAAAAGTTTAAAATTATGTGGAATTTACTAAAAAAATTTAATTAAATTAATTAAATTAATTAAATTAATTAAAACTTAATTTAATAAATTTTAACTATGGTTTTACCACCAGTGTGGTATTCGTGCCATTTTTTATATAATAATTTTGCATTTTTAGTAATTACTAATTGGCTTGTTGCTGTTCCAGCATAGTTTTTGCTTACAGGTTTAATAACAACTTTATGACTTCCAACTGAAAATGCATTTGTTATAATTCCAGCAACACCATTGTTAGTATTATCATAACCTGTTGTAAGGGTAATAGTTTTATATTTTTTACCAGTATAAATTAAGAATTTGACTTTAATATTATTTAGATCTTTTTTAGTTCCTTTTTCTTGAACTTGAACTGCAACCATTCCTCCATTTTTCAAGGTGCTTTTAGCAGTTCTAAATTTTAAGGATTTTGGATTTATTTTTGCAGAACTGGTAGCTTGTCCTTTACTGTAAATCTTTGTAGTATCTGTATCAATCTGAATTTTATGTAGTCCACTAGATAGCTTTGATAATTTATAGTTTGCTATTCCTTTGCTATTAGTTTTAAGTCTAATTGTAATGTACTTTTTACCAGTGTAGATTTTAAGTTTAACTGTAATTTTATTTAAGGGATTGGAAGTTTTACTATCTGTTACTTTAATTTTAAGGGTTTTACCACTGGCATAAGTACTTGTAACTTTACTTGCAACAATATTTATAGGAATTTTACTTATTTTAAAAGTTTCACTGGAAGAATTTGCAAGAATTCCCTCAGTAATTACAGTTGCAACAACAGTATAAGTTCCAGGATTAAATTTAGGATAATATATTGCAGTACCATTTATATCGGTTGTAATATTGGAGGATATTCCATTTGAAAATTGGATAAAAATAGTTTTATTGGATATTGCTTTATTCTCATTATCTTTTAAGGTATATGTTAATTTTTTCTCTTTGAAGTAAGTTCCAGATTCTCTAAAACTTAATTTAGCATTATTTTCCATAATTGTGGATAAACTTTCATCATTATTATCTTCATTTATTGCAGTCTCTTCAGTTGAACTCTCTTCTACATTATCTTCATCAGTTAAGACTTCACTATCTAAATTATCATTAAGCAGATTATTATCAAATAATTCTTCATTATTTATTTCATTTTGACTATTATTAGTATCAACTGCACTTATGGCTGTAATAGAGCAAATAGAAATTAACAATATCAATAAAATGATAAAATATTTCCTCTTAAACATTATTCTCCCTTAACTAAAAATCAATTATCTTTATTTATTTAATAATTTATTTAAGTATTTTTTTATTTAGAGCTGTTTTTTTTTTTAAAATTTTAAATAAAAATTAAAAATTTAGTAAAAAACATATTTTTAAAGTATCAATATAGGTATAATTGGACTCTTTGATAATTTGCTTTTTATCTTCATCCATGTGGGATGATCTATTATTTATATTATAAAAAATAAGAAAAGTTACTTTTAAAGTAACTTTACAAGTTTTCATTATAAAATTCTGCAATTTTTTCAAAAGGAATTACGTCCATTTTATAATACAGGTCAGTGTGGTTTGCACCAGGAATAATCATTAACTCCTTATTATCTCCAGTCAGTTTTGCAAATTCATCTTCGGAGAAATATCTTGAGTGTGCGTTTTCTCCGTGAATCATTAAAACTGCAGAACGGATTTCATCGGAATATGCAACAATAGGCTGTGAGATAAATGACATGCATCCAACTACATTCCAACCGTCATTGGAACCTGGAGATCTTGGATGATATCCTAAATCCTCAATGTAGAAGTCATGATAGTCTTTTACAAATTGAGGCATATCATCTGTTACTTCTTTTACAACCCCTCCGGCTCTTGCATATTTGCCGTTTTTAAAGTCTTCAGTTCTTTGATTATTCAATGCAACTTTCATTTCATATCTTGCATCAGCATTGTCCTCTTCATCAAAGTATCCTTTTGCAGTTACACGAGTCATATTGTATGCTGTGGATGTTACAGTTGCTTTAACACGGGTGTCAATGCTTGCTGCATTCAATGCCATTCCGCCCCATCCGCAGATACCGCAGATTCCAATTCTTTCTGCATCAACATCCTCATTGGTTGCTAGAAAGTCAACTGCAGCCTGGAAGTCCTCAGTGTTGATATCTGGTGAGGCCATGAAACGAGGTTCTCCTAAACTTTCTCCCGTGTATGAAGGATCAAAAGCTATTGTCAGAAAACCCATTTCGGCCAGTGTCTGTGCATATAGTCCTGAGACCTGCTCTTTTACAGCACCGAATGGTCCAGCACATGCAATTGCAGGTAATTTGTCTTTTGAATCTTTTGGTTTGTACAAGTCTGCAACCAAAGTGATTCCATATCTATTTTTGAAAGTTACTTTTTCATGATCTACTTTATCGGATTGTGGGAAAACTTTATCCCATTCGGTTGTTAATTCAATGTCGTTCATTGTATCACCATTTAGTCGTCTAATTAATATATCTGAAAATTTTATTATAAAAATGATATTATGAAATGTTGCCAAAAACTTAATAAGTCCAAGAAATTTAATATACTTTAAGAACTAATGAGGATGTGCTTATTAGCATGTGAAATTTTATATCCTTCCGCCGGTAAAAAAATTTGTCCTATTTTTTTCAATCCTTTAATACATATATTTCATAATTATACTTACAGCATCTGTAGAGGGATGGATTTCTAAGTATTCTTCAAATTTTTCCATATCAATACCAAGGCTCATAAGCATTGTTATATATGCAACATCATCAACAGATGATGGTGATATGGAGTATACACTTTCAACTTCACGTGTTTTTTTATTTATATCGATTTTTGTTCTTCCAGTACGTCCATTTAAAAGATTCCAAAATGCACCTGGTCCTGCAAGGCCAGGTATTTGAATTGTATCAGTTTCAATATTTCTATCTCTTTTAACAAAACTTACTGGCATATTAAGTGTAATTGATTCTGGAATGTATTTTAAATCTACTTTTTGTGAAAGTCCTGCTATATTCCGTGCTGCTGTTACTCCTTCTGTTCTTGCAACTGGAGTGAACATATGGCCTCCGGTAACATCTCCTGCAGCATAAATATTATCAGTACTGGTTCTCATCATTTCATCAACTTTAATGCTTCCATCAGGATTTATATCAACTATTCCTTCTGCAATATTGGAATTTGGAACTCTTCCTGTACAAATAAATGTAATTCCTTCAAATTCGCCTTTATCGCTTATAACTGAATCTTTAGTTATTTCACTTACATTGGTATTTTCATATAAATTAACATTAAGGAGATTTTTCATAATATAATCTTTAATTGTAGGATCCATATCTTTTAAAAATCTACTTCTTGAGATTATATTAACTTCACTTCCGAAATTAGATAATACATTTGAAATTTCACAAGCTATAACTCCTCCACCAATAATATTGACCTTTTCAGGAACCTTATCAAGATTAAGTATGTCACTATGGATATGACCATGCTCTTTACCTTTAATCTCAGGTATAAATGGTTTTGCACCTGTTGCAATCAATAGATTTTTATAATTAAAACTTTCTCCATTAACACTAACTGTATCCTCGTTAATTTCAGCTTCGCCAAAAATTACTTCTACGCCACGTTCTTCACATTCTGCTTGTTCGATTACTCGAAGCTTTTCTTGTGTTTCTTTTATTTTATCACATAATCTTTTATAATCAAGTTCAATATCTCCTTTTATAAACTCATGAGTTTGATATTTCTTTTGATTTGCAAGATGGCGAGACACATCAGTTAGTGCACAAATAACCATACACCCTTCATTAAGACATGTTCCGGCAATATGTTTTTTCTCAATAAGTATAGTTTCTTCTGATAATTTTCCAAGTTCAATAGATCCGACCCTTCCAGCAGGTCCTGCTCCAATTACTATATTTTTCATATTAATCTCCTTATCTAATTTTTAATTTACTATTTATCTAATTTAATTTAATATTTAATCAAATTATTATTTCATTAATTAATTCAATATCTAATTAATTTACAAAATTATTATAATCAAATTATAATCGTTATTGTTTATTTTTTTATATTTTGTTTTTTTA
>CAYQMW010000050.1:0-13250 GCA_964418715.1 uncultured Methanobrevibacter sp.
AAAATGTTCTAAAAATTTTTTTGACAATAATAATTAATAAGATATTTATTAAGATTATAAAAAAAATTATTTCCCATACTCTGATGGCATACAACCAATATATTCCTTAAACGCCTGAGTGAATTTTGAAGGAGATTTATAACCAACCATTTTTGAAACTTCACCGATTGTGTATTGATCTTTTTCAATTAATTTACAGGCATAATCCAGTTTATACTCCTTTCTCCATTTAAAGATAGGTTTTCCATAAACCTCTTTAAAAGAATTTTTTAAAGTGGTCTTGCTAATATTATATTTTAGAGACAATTGATCAATAGTTATTTGAGATTCTAAATTATTAGTCAAATCATTTTTTACATTTTCAACAATTTCAATTTGAGTTTTTGATAATGGAATATTAGTGGATTTTTCAAAATCAGCAATGGAGAAAAACAACAATAATTCCAAACACTTTAGCTTAAAGTAAGACTCTTTTATTCTATTGTCAACATCATATAACTCACCGATTACATGGTCGATTTTTTCATTTGCACGAATTAAGATATAACCTTGAGTTTTTTCTAAATTTTCGTATAGACTAATCAAATCTAAATTAGGAATATATTCCTTAATATAATCACAAGCCACATCAACATCAATGAAAATCTCAAAACCATTATAATAACCTAATGGAAAATCAGAAATAGCTTTAGTTAAATCATAAATACTGACACATAAATCCCCTTTACCAAAATAAATTATTTTATCATCACCAATACCATAGGCATATCTGCCTTCTCTACAATGATTAATCTCTAAAAGACGGTAATTAATTTTGCTCTCTATAAAAACCTCATCCATATCATCTATAGAAATATCCATATATGCAATAATAATACCTGGAAAAATAGAGTAAGTCTCCATTTTACCATATTCTCCATTTTCACCTAATTCAATAATCTTTTTAGAGTCTTCTTCTTCAATATTAAAATCAGATTGTAAAACATAATCAAATAATTTATAGAGATTTTCATTCATAATATTAATCTAATTAATAATACATTTATACTTTTCAAAACAATTGAAAAATAAACTAATTTTGAAGAATTTGTAAAATGAATTATATTAATTAAATAAAATAAAATAAAAAAATAGAAAAATTAAAAATAAAAAATATATTAATAAAATAAATAAAAAAAAAAATGAATTTTTTAGATTTGATTATTTACCTAAAATAGCTTCTACCTCATCCTTGTGTTCAAACAGGACACAACCACATTCATGATCATCCAAAAGTATATTTCCGTCTCTAAGCGATTTAAATAAATTAGAATCTAATGCTTCAAGAAGAGAGGTATCCCTTACATTTATGTCACTATAAGGTGAGGCAGGACATGGTTCTGCACCACCACGAGAATTAATATGGAAAAATCCTCTACCTGCTGCAAGACAACCTCCAGATGTTTTCTCATCTCCAGGAAATGATAAAAACAACATATCATCATATTTTTTCCTTAAAACTTCAAGTTTTTTTAACAATATATCTCTTTCTTCCTCACCAGGTGCCAATTCTATTGTATCCTCATCAACTGGAACATATTCTATGAAAAATATTACTTTACAACCAAAATCTCTTAATTGATTAATATATTCATCTGACAATAATTGAGATAAATTTCCCTTAGTAAATGTAAGTGAAGCACCAAATATTATATTATTCTTTTTCATCTGTTCCATTGAATTTAATATATTATTATATACTCCTTTGCCTCTTCTTTTATCTGTAACTTGTTGATTACCTTCAATTGATATAATAGGAACAAGATTCCTATTTTCGTCCAATAGTTTTAAATATTCTTCATTTAACATTGTTCCATTAGTAAAAATCGGAAATAAAATTTCATCAAATTGACTTGCCTTTTCTATAACATCTCTTCGTATCATTGGTTCTCCACCGGCAAGAACAATGAAACTTATACCAATATCTCTTGCCTGAGTGAAAATATCCTGCCAATCATCAGAGCTTAATTGGTTTAAAAGAGGATCATCATTACATCCTCCTGTAGCTCTTGAGTAACAACCGGTACAATGTAAGTTACAGCTACTTGTAATACTTGATATTAAAAAGACAGGAATATTTTGACCATTCTTACTGTATTTTTCTCTGATTTTATTTGCCCGTCTTGTATGTTTTGCAAATTTTGCCAAAAACAAACTTTCCTTAGGGTTTTTAAATGATGCTTTAATAGCATCTTTTACAATAATTTCAGCACCCCCTGCAAGATATTCCTGTAAATTAAAATTAGCATCCATTATCTCTCCTCCAATAAAATTTAATTAAATAATTTAATATTTTAATTATTATTCTTAATTTATAGTTTCACAAACAAATCCAAATATAATCTTAAATAATCTTAATTAATATTAATTCATCTAAACCAGAACAGTAGATTGATTTTAATATGTATCTGCATATTATTCTCTAAATATTGTCATAATTTTTATTATTTCACCTTCACACAATCAAGTAGGAAATTTGCATGCTCTTCTGTTTCATTGAAAAAGTCTTCCAAAGATTCTCTTGGAATATCATCATATTTTGCGCAAATCTCCAAAAGTAAATAAATGGGATAACTATAATATTCTTTTGCAAGGAGTTTAGGATTAGAATCTTCTTTGATGATTCCTTTTTCCTTTAAAATTGTAAAGAATTTCTCCCAAAATATTAACGGTTTAATGAGTATTTCATTCTGGAAAAATAACCTTATGGTTTCATTATAATGCATTTGGATAAATATTAATTTCCAAATTTTTAGGTTTCTCTCATTAGAAAACATTTCTTTTATAGCTTCTGAGCCCATATGATAAAATAATTCAGGGTTTTCGATTAAGATTTCATTATCTGAGCCTAAGATAAACTCTTGACTGTTAAGTAATTCATCATATTCAAAAAGATCTGTAAAGTATTCAAATATATCCATAAGAATTGCTTCTTTAGATGAGAAATGGCTATATATTGAACTTTTTTTAATTCCAACTTCTTCTGCAATTTCTCTTAATGAAACAGAATCATAACCTTTTTTTGAAAATAAATCTAAAGCCACATCAAAAATTTTTTCCTTAGTATTCATATTTACCTACCTATCGTTCGGTAGTTATAATTTGACTTATGTAGTATATAAAGTTTTAGTAAATTTAAAAAAAAACACAATATTAAAACAGCACTAAAATATTGAATTTTAAAATAAATTTTAAACAAAATATAAATATTAAAGTAATTTAAATAATAATATATAAAGTTTATTTTATAAAAAATATAATAAAAATTTATCATTAAACAATGGGGCGAAATATTCACAATCATTGGTTTTGATAAAATTTTATAAATCCATAGACCTCATATTGATTTAAAATAAAACTATTTTCTTTATTGAAAAAATAATTGGATAAAATAAAAAAAAAAATAATAAAACCAATATCTTGATAAAATGAATTCCATTACACTAAAACCAGAATTGGATGAATTATATACATTAAATGAGTTTATTTTAGATAAACTTCCAGAAGAGGACATTCAAGTTAATTTGATTGTTGAAGAGTTATTTGTCAATATAGTAAACTATTCAAAAACAGAATTTATTAAAGTTAATGCTGAATTTAAAAATTCAAAGTTGAGCATTGAGTTTATTGACAATGGAATTCAATTTAATCCTCTTTTAAAAGAAGACCACAAACCAACAGATGATATTGATAATGCTGAAATTGGTGGTCTTGGAATATTTTTAACCAAACAAATAGCTGATGATTTGAATTATGATTATATCAATAGCGAAAATCATTTAAAAATAATTAAAATACTAAAATAATTATCAAATAAGCTAAATATGTATAAACAAGCATTTAATAAAAAATGCCCATAGAAAATAATATTAAAAATAAAAAAATCAGATAAAAAAAGTGGGATAATGGATAGAAGAATAAAACAAATAGGGATTCCTTTTATTTTAATGATAATTTTTAATTTAGGACTATTCTTTTTAACAAAGGGTTTAGACTTTAATGAAGGATTAAGTCCCCATGTAGGATTACCCCTAATATCTGCATTATTATTTGGGCCTTATGGAGCAGTAGGTGCAGTAGCAGCTAATTTAATATGTGATTTAATTAGAGGTTTCCCACCTAAACTTGCAATTTTATCAGAAATAGTGACTATTGCAGTATCAATTCTAGGATATAAATTATGGTATACAAAGTTTAAAACAAGAGAAGAAATTACATTCCCTAGCTTAAATAATACTACAAATGTCATTCTATTTGTAGGAATAACTATTTTCTGCGGCATCATATACACAATATTACATGGAAAAATTTTTGATATAATCTATCCACAGCAAATTGCATCAAATTATCTTATTGAATTTAGATATTTTTTAAACTTTACTAATTCTGCATTTATCTTTGGAATTTTTGGAACATGGCTTTCTCGAAAAATAGATTATGTATATGTTCCAAAAAGAAGTACTAAAAAATTTAATAAAAAATTATATCAAATTTTAGCTAGCTTATTAATCATATCCCTCATATTAACATTAATACTTGATTTATATATAAAACCGAATCATAACATTTTCCTTATTGAGTTTGCAATACCTACTTTAATATTATGTCTTTACACAACAAAACCTATAACATCAAAAATATATATGAACAACTATAAGTCAATTTCTCTGAAAATAATGAATATATTCCAATTAACAATTCTTTTAATTATACTAATGGGCATTCTACTATCATATAATCCTTTATTACTTGATATTGCTGATGCATTATTACCTATAAACGAATATCAAATCATAACCTATATGATGATACTGATGGATTTATTACTTCTTATTTTCTTTATACCTTCAGTATTTGTTTTAAAATATATTGAGATGAAAGTGATTGGACCTATTTTATCATTTTCAAAAATTGAGAGATTTATCCATAAAAATGAAAAAATAGAATATGATAGACTAGCGGATATTTATTCTAAATATATTAATGAAGAAACTGAAATTGGAACCCTTGCAAGATCTTATACAGATTTAATCAATTATAATAATAATTATATTGAAAATATTAAAAAAATCAAAGGTGAACAGGAACGTATTGAAGCAGAACTTGATATTGCAAGAAATATCCAGGCTTCCAATCTGCCAACTGAAGCCCTAATAGATGATAATTTTATTATAGATGGTTATTCCCATCCTGCAAAAGAAGTAGGAGGAGACTTCTTTGACTATTATATGATAGATGATGATAATTTAGCTATGGTAATAGGAGATGCATCTGGTAAAGGTGTTCCAGCAGCAATACTTTCACTAATTACCCAGGTCATAATAAAACAGATATTAGAAAATGAAAAGGATCCTTCAAAAGTTTTAAATTTAATCAATAATCAATTATGTGAAAAAAACTCTGAGACAATGTTTATTACCTTATGGTTTGGAATATATAATAAAACAAGCCATAAATTAATCTTTTCAAATGCAGGCCATAATCCACCACTTGTAAAAGAAAACGATGAGTTTAAATATTTAGATATTAATTCTGGAATTGTTCTTGGAATTATGGAAGACTTTGAATATGTAAAAGAGGAAATAGAATTAAAAGATACTTTAATATTATACACAGATGGGATAACTGATGAAAATAATAAAAATGATGAAATATATGGTGAGGAAAGATTACTAAAATTCTTTAATGAATATAAAGAAAATTCTAATCCGATAGAACCATTATTAAAGAATATTCGCAAATTTTCAAAAGGTCAAGAACAGTTTGATGATATGACATTAGTATATCTCAAGAATAAAGATGATTAAATTCTAAAATGAAAATAATCAAATTCTATTTGCATCTAAATTAAAGAAGACGTATATTATAAAATTCAGGATAAAAACATGATTAAATTAGCTTATTGTAATGTTTGGGACTTAGATTTAGAAAAAGCATACCCATTAGTTCCACCAGACCGTCAAGAGAAAATTGACTATTACAGATTTAATAAAGACAAAAAACTTTCTGCAGGTGTCTATCTTCTTTTAAAAAAAATGTTAGATGAAGTAGACATAAGGGACTTTAAAATAAAAATTGACAAAAACAACAAGCCCTATATATCTAATTATAATAATATTTATTTCAATTTAAGTCATTCAGAGAACATGATTTTATGTGCAATATCTGATATGGAAGTAGGGGTAGATATTGAATATAATGATGCTACAATTGATTTGAATATAGCTAAACATTATTTCTTCAACAAGGAATATGAATCCATAATCAATTCAGACAATCCAAGTGATGAATTCTTTAAATACTGGGTTTTAAAGGAAAGTTATATGAAATATACAGGCCTTGGAATGAAACTGAAATTAGAGAGCTTTGAAATATCAATTGAAAATGAGAATATAAAGCTTAAAAATGATAAAAAAAATTTAATATTTAATTTGTTTGATATTAAAGATTATAAAGCCGGAATAGCAAGTCACTATGATGTATCTGATTTAATCGAATATAGAGTTGAAGAATTGTATTAAGAATTAAAAATAAATAATGAAAATAAATTCTGTTTTTATGGATGATAATAGGTTATTAATAGTTCCCTTATTTTCTCATCATTATAACCTTTAGAATTATCCTGCTGTGAACTTCTTGATTCATAGTAATTATATTGGCTATCATAATTTAATCTTTCATTTCTACTTTGAACATATGTATCAATAGATTCATTGACAATAGAGTAAAAGCTATCACTATCAATTTTAGAATCAGGAGTATTTCTGATTAATTTTTCTATATCAGGCGTAATATTATTACCTACCCAAAAAATCTCATAAAAAGAATCTCCACTTGTAAAATAAGCATGAGACATATTGTCACTAACATATTTATTATAAGAATAATAATACCTTACAGGATGATTACCAATTTCTAAATCTTCACTATAATCACTTTCCCTATCCCAAAAACCAATTTTTTGAGGCATCATATCATCAATACAGAATATACCGAAAGTGTTGTTTACCTGATATCCGTCGGTTTTGTTTTCTCCTCCGAGATACTCTTTAGTAAGATTAAAGTCAACACCATTTACAGTAACAGCAGAGACAAAACCTATAAATGAAGAGATAAACAGTAAAAATAGAAATATTACGCATATTTTTTTAAACATCATATCACCCTAACTATTATTATTTATATTATACATGATTAAATAAATTTTCATTTAGCCCTTTGGATTTTGAAATCAAGATGTTTAATTATAATCAAATATAAGAGATAATCATTATAAATCATCACCACATAAAAAATCAATGATGTTTATATGTTTAACACCACTTTTAGAAAAATCATGATTTTCTGTTGTAATTAATATTGCTTCATATTTATCTGAAATTTTTAATAATGGACTTATTTCACGATTTAATGTTTTTTCATTTGTTAACCTGTAGGAAACTTGAATATATTTGTATTTACCTAATTTTTCACATACAAAATCCACTTCACTCTTGTCTTTATTTCTTCCAACATTAACCACATATCCTCTTCTTAAAAGTTCAATAAACACAATATTTTCTAAAATTTTGGTTACTTTTAAAATATTTTCTTCAATTAATCCATGATGAAACCCATGGTCTGTTAAATAATATTTTCCAAGAATCTTCATTTCTTTTTTACCCTTTAACTCAAAACATTTACATTTATTGATTAAAAAGGACTGTTTCAAATATTCATTATACCTGAGCAATGTATCTTCAGATGTGTATATATTATTACTTTTTAAGTAGTTCTTTATACTTTTAGATGAAAAAATCTCACCAGTACTGTTAATCATATATCGTGTGAAACGTTGCAATAAATCTACATTGTTAATCTTAAAACGTGAAACAATATCCTCAAATAATATTGAATTATACATATCTTTAAGAGCAATTTTTTTAAACTCATCACTACCTAATGAAAAAATACCTGGCATCCCACCAAAGTTAAAATACTCATCATATAATCTATTAATAGAATCAGTAGTCAACTCAATACCCTCAATTTCATTTTTATATTGTAAAAATTCTTTAAATGAAAATGGATATACATTTATTGTAAGGTATCTTCCTGTAAGAAGTGTTGATAGCTCGCCAGATAGCAATTTTGAATTGGACCCTGTAATGTATATATCAGAATCAATAGAAACCCTATAACTGTTAATAGATTTTTCCCAATCCTTAACTTCTTGAATCTCATCAAAAAATAAATAAACCTTTCCTTCAACATCCTTAATTTTATCATAAACAATTTCATCCAATTCTTTTGAATGAACAATATTATTATATTCTCTTGATTCAAAGGAGATGAAAATAATGTTCTTGTCATTAACTCCCCAAGATTTAAGTTCATCCATAATATTATACATTAAACTTGTTTTACCTGACCTTCTAATCCCAGTATATACTTTAACAAAATCAGAGTCAACGTAATCCTTTAAATTTTTAATATAATCATAACGTTTGATTAATTTATTTACAATTATCCACCAACCCATATTATTTATAAAAAATTCTTATGTAAATTGAAAAATTTTTAAAAAATAAAAAATATTCTTGTGTAGAAGGAAAAATTTACAAAAATTGAAAAAAATTCGTATACACATGGAAAAATTTCTTAATTATATTATTAAATTAATTAATATATAAAACTTTCCACATAGTTTACCATAAAAAAAATAGTAAAATAAATAGTATTCAAAAAATAAGCATTAAAAAAATTAAAAAAAATAAACAAAGGAACAATAAATACACTGAAAAGATAGCACTGAAAATAATCAGAATTAAAAAAAGTAAATAATAGAATAATAAGATTAAAAAATAATGTAAATTTAAGTTTAATTAAGATTAGACTATAAATCTTCTTTGATTAAATCAAAATCATCATAGAATTTTAAATAAACTTTCAAATTATCCATATCATAAACAATTGAATAAATAGTATATTCAAAAGCATTATTAACATTTGTAAGTCCATATATCTGCTCAATACTACATAACAAATGTAAACACTGGTTAGCATCATTAAAAGTATTATCTGATTCTTCCAATTTTTCCTTTATATAGGACAATCTTTCAAACCTGCCCATACTGGTGTAATCACCGGAAAGGTAAGATGTTTCTAAACCTCTTGTATCATACTCAGGATCTAAATCAAAATCAATATTGCCTATTTTACTTTCCATTAGAGAATAATTTTCCAATTGTTGAGGGTATGGAGGATTATTAGTTAAAACTTCACCATCATAATAATTCAAACCATCTTTTGTCTGTTCAACAATAATTGAATCTTCCCTATCAGCAATAAACCAATGTAAATCAGATGGAGGGAAATTCTCATTATACTGTTCATTAGTAATATTTACATTATCCAAATGATTTTTAACTTCTTCAACTGTTTTAAATTTGGATAAAATTTCAAGGGGAAACTTATATGAGGGAATATTGGTCATGCCCTCTTTTATAGGATTGTATACTGCATTACCTGCAAAAGCTAAACCTGCAATACATAGTCCTTCCTCATTCATTGCATCATAGAATAAAGGATAATCTTTTATTATTCCAGTACACATCCCAATAATTTTATAATCATTACCAAATGTATCCTTTTCAATTATTCGCAATTCCTCATTATAAGAAACTTCATAATCAAAATTTCTCCCTATACAATTTTTATATTTTAAAGTTGAACACATTTCAATACACCTGAATTAAATATACTGTTGTTTAATATTTTTTTAGAAAATGAAAACTTAATTATTATTTAACTTATTTCTTAATGATATATTTTACCAACCCTTGAAGATAAATAAATATTAAAAAAAAAAGAATTTTAAAAAATATTTAAATTTTTACAAAAATTAGGAATTTAAAAAAAATGTTAATTAATAAGGAAAAACTATGAAAAATATAAATAGAAACCTGAACAACATAATAATATGAGTGAAATTGATTGGTTTAAATTTGAAAATAAAGACTTGGATTTTCCATTTTATAAGAAAAATCCGTATATTCCTAAATGGGGATGGATAATATTATTTTTTGTAATGTTTATTGGACTCTTTCTTTCAATGAGTTCTAAAATTCATATTACCGCACTATCTTGTATTGTAATTATTGTTCCTGTATTGTATTTTTTAAAATGGGATTATAAGGCAATATTTCAAAAACCTAAAGCAAAAGAAATTCTTCTTGCCGTAGGACTTTTTGTAGGATATATTATTTATGCGCTGGCTATGAGTACAGTATTAGAAAATTTTGGTATAATTGGAGGTGGTGCTAACACTACAATCACCACAACAATAATGGATACGATTCCACTATTCTTCGCATTAATGAGTGAAGAATTTGTTAAATTTATTCCGTTTATGTTCTTTTTACGTGTGATTTTTAAATTTTCTAATAATCGTAAAATGTCTGTTATTATATCCGTTTTATTTGTAATGATATTTTTTGCATTCTTACATGCATATGATGTTAAAACATTAATATTTGCAATATTCATACAAGGTTTTGGATCAATTTTTGAGTTTATTGGATATATTAAAACCAAAAATATTTTAATTTCCTATATTACTCATCTATGTACAGATCTCTTTATCCTTTTAATAGGAATGCTAGGAGTTTAAAGTTATAATCCATTAAAAAAAAAAAAAAAAAAAGTCTTTATTAAATTAAAGACTATTTAAACTTATTTTTTTATTATTATTTTAAATTTAAAAATTAACTAAAATAAAATTATAGACATAAATTAATCTATTTATATAAAAAGCAGTTTATAAATTAAATTTTAATGATTAAACAATAAATAAAAAAAGAATAATTATTTCAAGGTGAAATAATTATTAAACATCTAATTCATTGATTTGTGTTCCTTTAGTTTCTGGGAATACCCAAATCCAAATACCAACCAGTATAGCAAATACTGCAGCAACTGCAATACCATAACTTAAATCATAGTATGTTGCAAACAATGTAATAATTAAAGGAGTAATAAACTGGGCTCCCCGTGCAAGATTGAATACTGTTCCAACACCAGTATTTCTGATTTTTGTAGGGAACAATTCAGAGAAAAATGCACCGAATCCACCAAAGAATCCTGTACCAAATCCTGTTAGAAACATGAATAGGCATATTAAATCCGGAATTTTATCAATTTGATTCCAGCAAATCGTTATCATTGCAATACTTATACCCATTATAAAACTATATATTGTAAATGCAGGACGTCTTCCAAGTTTCTCAGAAACAAAACCAAAAGTAGTATAACCTAAAAAATCACCACATTGAATTAAAATAATTCCAAAGGTAGTGGTAACCACAGCAAGACCTCGCTCTTTTGCAAGATATGTTGGCAGCCAGGAATATGTAAACCAATATGCAGACATACCGAATATACATAATACCAAGGAAATAAGGAATATTTTCCTATATTCTTTTGAAACTAATTGTTTAAATTCTTTAATTATGCTTTTATTAACATATTTATCTTTATTTTGAAGCCAAACATCAGATTCTTTAAGATATCTCCTAATGAAAATAACCATAAGTGCAGGAATGATTGAAACTAAAAATGTCATTCTCCAACCAATAACAGGACTTACTAAACCACCTACTAATGAAGCCAACATTACACCAACTGGTGCTCCAGATTGCATGAAAGCACCGAATTTTGCTCTTAACTTGTCAGGGAATGTTTCACTAATATAAATTTGACCAGTAGCCCATTCTCCACCAACACCTAAACCTGTAATAAATCTGAATAATAGTAGAGAATAGAAATTCCATGAAAATGAACATAATAATGTTCCTATTGAATAGATAATAATTGTCCATTGCAATACTTTCTTACGACCATACCTATCACCTAATGCTCCAAAAATAATTCCTCCCAAACCGGTAGCAAATAGTGATAAACCTAAACATAAAGAAAGCATTTCATCAGAAAAATGTAAGCTAGATTGAAGTTGAGATATTAAAAATGTAAATAAAACCAGATCATAAAAGTCAAAAACCCAACCTGCCCAACTTAATCCAAAAATCAGATAATGATTTTTATTTAATTTACTTTCCTCATTCATTAACATAATATTAAACCTATATATTATTGTAATTTTTAAACAAATTAACTAATTTATAATTTTTGTTGGAATAATATTTATTATTTTCTTATCAAATATTAATAAACTTCAAAAAAAAATTATTTATGCTGAATATTCATAAGAATTTATTTTTAAACATTTTTTTAATTTCATTGATTTAAACAAAATATAAATCAAATAATTATTAAACAGAAGTGTTTTTTGAATATAATAAAATTTAATAATGCAGATATTAAAATAAGTGTCAAAATTACTCAATAATTGTAAAAATTATTAAAAATAGTATTTAAACTAATAGTTAAAAAAAAGTAAATAAAATCTAAAAAATTATTAAAAAATAGTAATTAATTTGATTAAAATAATCATTGAACTTAAATAAGATAAAATAAAATATAAAAAGAAGTATTTTAATTAAAAATACTCCAAGCTTAAATTACTCCAAAAGCTTCAAGCATTGATTCTAAACCTAAAAGAATAATAGCTACTCCACCAATTATTTCAATATAATCAGCATATTTAATAGCAATTTTTGTTCCATAGGTTCCAAGTAAAAGCCAAATTACAACCAAAATTAAACTCAATATACATAAGATAACTGGATTTACTTTAGCAACAGCACCCTGAGAAGCTAAAATTAAATTTTCAATGTTTCCAAAAATTAATAAACCAGCAAAAGGAGCATAATCTTTTAAATTAACCATACTTATTCACTTCCTTTTGCTGATCTAATATTTTTTACAGCTTGAATAACTGACTGTAAACCTAATATGAATATTGCAAGTCCACCGATAAAGTTAATGACATTTGAATATTGTATTGCAAGGTCAGTAAGTACTGTACCCAAAATAAACCAAATTACTACTACAATTATACTTAAACCACCTAATACTTTAGGATCTACACCTTGAACAACACCCTGTGATGATAAGATTAGATTTTCAATATTTCCAAATACAACCAATCCCATAAAAGGCAAATATTCTTCTAACATTATTTATTCCTCCAATAAATATTACACAATAATATCAATTTATTACATCTACTATATAATACTTTAATAATTTTATAAAAAAATTGATAAAAAAAT
>CAYQMW010000051.1:0-8125 GCA_964418715.1 uncultured Methanobrevibacter sp.
TGAAATTACTAGTTTTTTTTAAAATATTTGGATATTATTTTTAAAAATTATACACTTTTTTATTAAATTTAAAAATTTCTTAAATAATTACTTTATTATGCACATATATTTTGGGGAATTTTTTATCAATCTATTTATATTATAAAAAACAATTAAAAATTATATAATATTTGAGGTGCATTTTATGGCAGAATATAAATGTAAAGTGTGCGGATATGTTTTCGACACTGAAAAAGGCGAACCAAGAAAAGATGTTGCTCCTGGAACTCCTTGGGAGGAAGTCGGTGAAGGATTTAAATGTCCTTTATGTGGAGCACCTAAAACAATGTTCAACCCTTTATAGCGGGTGATTTAATGACGATATATATTTGCAGTGTATGTGGATACTCTTATGATGAAGATGAACAAAGTTTAGCATTTGATGAATTACCAAATGATTATGTATGTCCTTTATGTGGAGCACCATATACAATGTTTAATCCATTATAATGAGGTGAAATCATGGCAGTTTATGTTTGTGGAGTATGTGGGTATTCTTATGATGAAGATGAACAAGGTACAGCATTTGCAGATTTACCAGATGATTATGTATGTCCTGTTTGCGGAATCGGAAAAGAACAATTTAATAAAGCTTAAATTTAATTCATAATTTAATTTTAAGAATATTAATTATCTTATTTATTAATTACTTTTATTTAATAAAATCTTTATTTAAGTTGTAATTATAAGGAATATTATTATTGCTTTTATAAAATATGAATTTTAAATTATTATGAATTAGGAGTTAATATTCTTAATTTTAATAAAAATTTATCTAAAAAAATATGTAAAATAATGTATTGGTGATATAATGGTAAATGAAGTTATGGAAGAAGCTTTAAATAAACAATTAAATGCAGAGTTATATTCTGGATATTTATATTTGTCTATGGCAGCTTATTTTGAAGACAATGATTTAGCAGGTTTTGCTAATTATATGAGGGTTCAAGCTCTTGAAGAGCAAGATCATGCAATGAAATTTTATGATTATATTATAAGAAGAGGTGCTAAAGTTACTTTAACTGAAATTGAAGCTCCTCAAACTGAATGGGATGGAGTTATCCCTGCATTTGAACATGTTCTTGAACATGAAAAGATGGTTACTGGTTTAATTAATGATTTAGTTGATTTAGCTATTTCTCAAAAAGACCATGCAACTAATAATTTCTTACAATGGTATGTTGAAGAACAAGTTGAAGAAGAAGAAAATGCAATGGAAAACTTAGCTAAAGTTAAATTAGCTGATGGTAACCCAGAAATTTTATATAAAATTAATGAAGAGCTTTCACAAAGAAAACATAATCCTATAGAAGAATAGGTTTTTTCTTTTTCTTTTTTTTTTTTATTTTATTTTTTATTTAATTTAATACTCTTTTTTTAATAGCGTTTTTTATATTTTCTAAATTTTTACATATAATTATACACTTGATAATATTACTTTTTTTCTTTTATGTAGATAGTCAAATATATTAAATAATCATTCTTTCAATATAAAAATTAATATAATAGATTATATTATTTAAATAGCTTTAAATACCTCACTATTTTAATGGGTATGTATAAGTAACAAACAATTATATATAAGTTTTAATATAGTAGTTATATTCACAGAATTAATTAATGTGTAAATATTTTTAATGAAAGAATAGAATTGTATGGAGATTCTATTAAAGCAAAAAAACTATTATTTTTTCTGATAAATTTATTAAAATATTAAATTCAAATCAATATATAAAAACTCTTAAAATATGGTTTTAAATTATGAAAATTATTGCTATAGGTGAATAAATGAAAGCCGCTATTTTAGAAAAATATGATAAGAAAAATATTGATATAAAAGTTTTAGACTTAGATGTTCCAGAAATTAATGATGATGAAATTCTAGTTCATATTAAATATGCAGGTGTAAATCCTTTGGACAATATGATTATTCATGGTGAAGTTAAATTAATCACACCCTATAAAGTTCCTTTGGTTATGGGCAATGAATTCTCAGGTATTGTAGAAAAAACGGGAAAAAATGTTAAAAACTTTGAAGTTGGGGACAGAGTTTATGCTAGAATGCCTTTAGATAAAATTGGAGCATTTGCTGAGTATGTTTCAATTAATAAAGATGCATTAGCTAAAATTCCAGATTATTTAAGTTTTAAACAAGCAGCTTGCATTCCATTGACTGCTCTTACAGCATCCAGTCTTATGAATTAATGGATATTCAACCTAATGAAAAAATATTTATATCTGGTGGAACAGGAAGTCTAGGGGCAATGGCCATTCCTATTGCAAAAAGTTTAGGTTTACATATAATAACAAGTGGAAGCAGTAGAAATCAACAGAGGGTTTGTCAATTAGGTGTAGATGAATTTTTTGACTATAAAACTCAGGATTATTCCAATATTCTAAAGGATATTGATTATGTTTTAGATACATTAGGTGAAAAAGAAATTCAAAAGGAATTTAAAATTTTAAAATCAGGTGGAAAATTAGTTTCACTTAAAGGAATGCCTAATAAAGAATTTGCTGAGCGTATGGGGCTTTCAACATTTAAAAAAATATTATTCAAATTTGCAGGAATGAAATTTGATAAAATGGCAAAGAAAAATAATCAAAAATATTATTTTCTTTTTGTTGAATCAAATGGAAATCAGTTAAATCAGATTTCTAAAATATTTGATGAAAATAAAATCCAACCTAGTATAGATGAGATTTATGAATTAAAAGATGTTAATGAAGCTTTAAAAAAAGTTGCAAATGGTAGTTCAAAAGGTAAAACATTGCTGAAAATCTCATAATGGATTTTATTTACAAAATAATATTCTCAATTAATTTATTTGTAATGAATATTAATTTTTTGATGTGGAACGGTTCTTCTATATTTTACTCTAGGATAACCTATTATAAAAGCAGAATACATGTGTTTATCATTATCTATTTCTGGGAAAAATTCCATTAATCTGTCATGATCTAACTCATCTGCTTTAAGTGTAAATAATGAATAGAATCCTCCAAGGCCCATTGTATATGCTAATAGTTCTATTCTAGTATTTGCAATCAATGCATTTGCAGAACTTTTTGAAAATGATAAAATCATTTGACTACCTTCCCAAAGAAGTGGATGATTTTTATAATTACCTTCGCCTCTAAGATATTCTCCAAGTTGCTTTATTCTAAAGAATTCATCTTCTTCTACTTTAATTATTTCATAAACCAAATTCATAAAATCATCTAGTTTATCATCAAGTACAACAAATTCAACATCTTGAGCATTTTGAGCACTTGGGCTGTAATAAGCAGCTTCAAATAATTTATCAAAAGTTTCATTATCTATTTTTTTCTTTTTAAACCAACGAATACTTCTACGATGTTTTAAAAATTCTAAAAAGTCTTCAGATTTTATAGGTATCTCTCGCGGGTTATAATCATATATACGATTATTTTGATTTTCATAGACTTTTAAGGATATGCTAGCTGTTGGACAAATAGCTAAACAGTGACCACAGTCAAAACAATCTTCATTATCAACTTCAACTGATTTTTTATCAATAATTTGAATATTGTCTCTAATACATACAGTTTGGCATAAACTACATCCTGTACAGCTTTCAGTATTAATATTTAATTTCATTAAACCACCATATTACAATTCAAATATTATTAATTATTTTCAAAAATAAATTAAATATTAGGCTCTAAAAGCCTAAAAATGGCATTAAAAATATAAAAACATCTGTACATAAATGAGTTATATAAGAGATTAGTATATTTTTAGTTTTAATATATCCTATAAATTCAAATATGGATCCAACACCTTGCACGCATAATGCAAATAAAAATGTTATCAAGTTAGCTGAGTGTAAAAATGCAAAAAATACCATTACAATAGCTATGGATATAATTGTAGATAATTTACGTTTATTAGAAAATTTATAACATAAACGTAAAAAGAACATGAATGGAATAAATTTAATAAATTCTTCACTCATTAACTTGAATGCTAATGAAACAAATGTCATTATGGATACTGTATCTGGGGCAAGTTTTGCACCATTAAGGCCCATATTTTGTAATATAATACCTAAAATTAAAGCATAAATTATATATCCTATGAAAAGGCCTATAGCTAAAAGTATATCTTTAAAGTTAGGTTTTTGAAAAATTGCTTTATAATCCCATTTTAAAAAATATAAAACAGGAACAATAAGAACAATACATGATAATATTACATATATAATATTAACACTTAAAGAAAGTGTTAATCCAATTATCAACGCAATCAATAAAACAATCCAACCCCATTTTGGAATATAGGGGTTTTTATTATAAAAAGGAAAATCCTTATCTTTATTTTCAAATTTAAACCAATCTATTTCTGTCATAAATTAATTATTAATATTTAATTTTATTTAAATTTATCTAAAATAATAATTTTATATTTCTATTTTTTTTTCTGTTTTTGATGTAAACTTTATAATTTTTTTAAATTTTTTATTTAAATAAATAAACAATTATAATTTAAGTTTACATTTATAACTATATTTTATTTTATTTATATACTTATTTTGTTTTAAGTTTTTTAGTTTTAATTTTAATATTAATTTCCCTACAAGGAATTAGTTCAGAATTAAAGAATATAATGAAGTTATTTTTGCCTTTAAGTATACTAATTATAATACTGAATCCCCTGCTTAATAAACAGGGAGTTCATAGGATTTATTTAATCAATAACTTTTATATAACATATGAGGCATTTGCTTTTGGTGTTTTAATGTCTTTAGCACTTTTGATTGTTATTTTGGTCTTTTCATCTTATAATAGATCAGTTACTTACCAAGATATGCTTTATATATTTTCTAAAAGGCTACCTGTTATATCAATGATAATAGTTATGGCTTTAAGATTTGTTCCTCTTATTAATTCACGTACAATAGAAGTACAAAAGTTACATAACTTAAAATCTAATGGAGTAGAGACTAAATTAGAAAATCTTGATGAGGACAATAATTTAGCAGAATATGACTCTAACAGTTTAAATGAGAAATTAGATTCTAATTCTAAAGTTTTAGCTAAATTAAACTCATCAAAAAAATTCCAAAAAATTATCAAACAAACAGATATTATTGGAAAAATTATGGCAGTAACAGTTTCATGGTCTTTGGAAGAATCAATGTTTACAGCAAAATCAATGAAGGCTAGAGGATATAATGCTTATAATAGAACAAGTTATTTATCATATGATTTTTCTATTGTGGATGTAATTTTCCTATTAGTTATTATTGTCACTGTATCTATAATTGGAACAGGACTTATACAAGGATATGGTATAATTAATATTTATCCATCATTTGACTTTTCATTTAGTGATTTGCCTTTTAATATATATTATTTTGCTTTTATAATATTTTTATTACCATTAATTTATTTAGAACTTAAGGAGCGTCTGTTATGGCATTAATAGAATTTGATAATTATAGTTTTTCATATTTAAATTCAACAAAAAAATCCTTAGATAGTATTAATCTTAATATTAACTTTGGAGATTTTGTTCTTCTATGTGGACCATCAGGATGTGGTAAAACAACTCTTTTAACTAATTTAAAAATGGAATTAATGCCAAATGGAGTAACTGAAGGTCAAATTAAATATAATGGATGTGAAATTTCCAAATTGGAAGACTCTATTTCTGCATGTGAAATAGGATATCTTTTCCAAAATCCTGACAGTCAAATAGTTACAGATACTGTTATTCAGGAAATTGCATTTCCACTTGAAAATATTGGACTTCCAACTGAAGAAATAAGAAATAGGATTAGTGAAATTGTAGCTTTCTTTGGAATTAATGATATTTTACATAAGAAAGTTCATGAACTATCTGGTGGACAAAAACAATTGATTAATCTTTGTTCACTATTGGTTTTAAGACCTAAAGTACTTCTACTTGATGAACCTATGTCACAATTAGATCCTATTGCTTCATATGAATTTTTATCTATTATTAGAAGATTAAATGAAGAGTTCTCAATAACTATTATTATGAGTGAACATAAGTCTGACAGTATATTCCCATTCATTGATTATGCAGTATTTTTAAAAGATGTAAAATTGTCTACAACAATAATAGTCATGATATCTGTAATGATGTGATAAATGATGAAATATTTGCAAACTATCTTCCATCTGTAACAAAAATTTATAATGGAATATCAAAAAAATATGAAAAATCCACTAATACTCCATTAAGTATTCGCCAAGGAAGACAATATCTTAATACAATTCATGATGATTTAATTCAAATAAATAATGATAGTAAAAAAAATCAGTTTTCAAGTGTGAGTAATGTAGCTTCAAATACTAAAAAATTCAATTCTAATAAAAAAACTATTAGGGATATACTACCATTTTCAAATGATAAAGATACTTTAATAAGCATGAATGGTATCTATTTTGCATATGAAAAGAAAAATCTCATATTAAAAAATATTGATTTTAAATTAAACAAAGGGGAGTTTGTAAGTTTAATAGGAGGAAATGGAGCAGGTAAATCAACATTTTTACAAGTATTAGCAGGGATTTTAAAGCTTGTAAAAGGAAAAGTAAAATATAGCAAAAATTTAAAGATAGCTTACGTTCATCAAAACCCTATAATACATTTTTCTAAAGATACAGTTAAAGAAGAATTTTTAGAATCAATATTAAATTCTAACTATTATGCTCAAGATGTATTCAATAAAGATATTTATAATACTCTTTTAAAATTAGATGCTCCTAATTTTATAGAATCTGATATTTTAAACAAACTGAAATTTAAAAACATTGATTATAGTTTTAAAGAATTAATAAATTTCTTTGATATTTCACATATAATTGATAATCATCCTTATGATTGTAGTGGAGGAGAACAACAAAAAATTATTATGGTTAATCATTAGTTCAAAATACTGATGTATTAATTTTAGATGAACCTACTAAAGGTTTAGATCCAATATCTAATAAGAATATGGCAGATATTTTAAATACTTTAATTGGTCAGGGTATGACCATACTTATGACAAGTCATGACCTTGATTTTGTTGCAGAAAATTGTAAGCGTTGTATAATGCTATTTGACAATAATATTCAATTTGATGATAATCCTAAGTTAATATTTGAAGAAAATAACTTCTATACAACATTTGTAAATAGAATGGTAAAAGAATATATCCCACAGGCCGTTACTTTAGATGATGTTAAGTTATTATGGGATTTAAATGAATTTGAAATATAAATTATTAATTATTATTAAATTATTTAATTTATTATTATTTTAGAGGTGTAATATGATAATCGAAGAATCTATTCAAATTTTGTCTATGAATAAAAGTGGAGGACTTGCTAATGGTTCCCTATCAATTCCAATTTTGATTTTTGGACTTTTACTTATTATAGGCATAATATACTTTGTTTTTAAAATGTATGAACAATCAAAACCACCTGTTGAATCTATAGTATTAATAGTTGTATTAACAGCTATTGCAACAGTTGGACGAGTACTTTTTATGTCATTACCGTCAATTAATCTTGCTTCATTTATTATAATCATGGTAGGTGTAGTTTATGGTAAGGAAGAAGGTTTTCTTGTAGGTGCTCTTACAGCATTAGTCACTAGCTTTTTTGGAGGTTTAGGAGAATGGACCATTTTCCAAATGCTTGCTTGGGGACTTATGGGAGCAAGTGCAGGATTTTTATCTTCCAAATTTGATAGTATACCATTCAGATTAATATTTGGATTTGCATGGGGATTTTTATATGGTTGGATAACAGATATTTCCGCACTTTTCTTTTCTGGAAGTACCATACAAATCAGTCAATACTTTGCAATTATGATTGCAGGATTAACATATGATTTAACTCATGCTGTAACAAATTTAGTACTTTTAGCTATTTTATATAATTGGTTTAAAAAGATATTTGAAAGAGCTAAAGATAAATATCTACCTAAGACTACATCAACTACTGCAAATACAGAATAAATTAAATGGGATTTATTAAATTAAATCCTTAATACTTTTTTTTTAATTTTTATATCAGATATTAAATAATTAAAGTAAAATTA
>CAYQMW010000051.1:8135-13141 GCA_964418715.1 uncultured Methanobrevibacter sp.
AAATTATTGTTTTCAATAAATTAAATATATTATATTTTTTTATAAAAGACTTAAGAACAAATATATTAATATTCAAATTATTGTATTCTATGAAATTATACTAAATCTTATATCTATTGAAAACATAATATGAATAATAAAAAATTTTTTAATATGATATTATTATTTTAATATATTACTTTTTAAAAATTCATAGTATTTTTATCTTAATATTTTAAAAACTATGTATATTTTTTATTTATTAATTATTGATTTATAAAATTTATTTGATGGTGAAATAATGATAGGACCGTGGGTTGAAAAATACAGGCCACTTACTCTTGATGATATAGTAGGCCAGGAACATATTGTAAAAAGATTAAAGAAATATACTAATGAACAAAGTATGCCAAATTTAATGTTTTCTGGTCCTGCAGGTGTAGGTAAAACTACAACAGCACTTGCTTTAGCTAAATCTGTTTTAGGAGAATATTGGAAAAACAATTTTTTAGAATTAAATGCTTCAGATGCAAGGGGTATTGATACAGTAAGAAATCAAATAAAAAACTTCTGTAAACTTAAACCTGTTGGAGCTCCATTTAGAATCATCTTTTTAGATGAAGTGGATAACATGACTAAGGATGCTCAACATGCTTTAAGACGTGAAATGGAAATGTATACAAAAACATCTTCATTTATCTTATCATGTAATTATCCATCTAAAATTATAGATCCTATTCAGTCAAGATGTGCAATATTCAGATTTGCACCTATTAAGACAGAGGCTATTATTGCTCGTTTAGAATACATATGTAATGAAGAAAACTTCCAATATACTGAAGAAGGTATTAATACTATTGTTTACTTTGCAGAAGGAGATATGCGTAAATCTGTTAATATATTACAATCTGCTGCAACTGAGGGCGAAGAAATTACTGAAGATTCAGTTTATGATGTCATTAGTAAATCTAAACCTCAAGATATTAATAATATGGTTACCGCTGCTTTATCTGGTGACTTTATGAAAGCAAGAGATTTGCTTAGAGAAACTATGATTTTACAAGGTACTAGTGGGGAAGATATGGTAGTTCAAATCTACCAAGATGTAACTAAAAGAGCTACAGAAGGTAGAATGGATAGTAACGTATATATTAATCTTGTAGAAGAAATTGCTGAAACAGATTTTAGAATAAGAGAAGGTTCTAATCCTCGTATACAATTAGAGGCTCTCCTTGCAAAATTTTTATAATCTGTTAAATTCTTAATTTGGAATTTTTTTATAAAATTTAAATTTAAAAATAATTTATTCATTATTTTATAAATTTAATTTAATTTATTAATTATTTACTTAATTACTTAATTTAACTAATTAACAATAATACAAATTTTAATTATTTAGAGGATAAAATATTATGCAATGGACAGATAAATACAGACCTCAAAGCTTTAAAGATATTATTGGAAATAATAAACAAAAAGCAATTATAGAAGAATGGGTCAAAGAGTGGAAGGAAGGAAATCCTCAAAAATGTTTATTACTTACAGGACCGCCGGGTATAGGTAAAACTACATTTGCATTAGTTATAGCTCATGAATTTGGGGAATATGTAGAATTAAATGCAAGTGATAAACGTTCATATGATATTTTAATGGCTACTATTGGTGAGTCAACAACTACTCAATCATTATTTTCAAAACAACCAAAACTTATAATTCTTGATGAAGTAGATGGTATTACAGGTAATCAGGATAGAGGTGGAACTAGGGCTTTAAATAAAATAATAGAAAATTCTAAACATCCTATGATTATGATGGCTAATGATTTCTATTCAAAAAGATTAGCCACCATTAAAACAAAATGTCAAGTTATAAAAATGGCTAAAATTAGAAGTCCTACTATTAATGTTAATCTTAGACGAATATGTAAACAAGAAGAAATAGAAGCAGATCCCGAGGCTTTAAAAGAACTTGCTAAAAGGTCTAATGGAGATATGCGTTCTGCAATTAATACATTACAGGCTTTATCTGAGGAAAGCAAAACCTTGAAAATGGAAGATTTAGAAAATGTTACTCAAAAAACAGATAGATCCAGTGTTATTAATGCAACTACACGTGTTTTAAAAAGTAAAAACATTAATCATATTCGTGACGATATGGTTGTAGAAGAGGAACCATCTCTTTTAATGGAGTATATTGCTGAAAATATTCCTCGTGAATATGAAAATCCTAAAGAGATTAAAAAAGCATATGACTATATTTCAAAAGCAGATATATACTTTGGAAGAACAAACAGATCAAGAAATTATGGTTACTGGAGATATGCGACTCAATTCATGGGACTTGGTGTAGCTTTAAGTAAAGGAGAGAAATATCGTAAGTTTTCTAAAGTAGTGTCTCCACAGTCATTTTCTAAAATGGGTAAATATCGTGGTAAAAGAAACTTAAGGGACAATATTGCAGATAAGATGGTTGAGAATATGCATGTATCTCGTGAGATTGCTTATTCTATGTTTCCTTATTTTGAGATAATGTTTCAGGATGATAAAACTGCATATGAAATATCTTCCTTTTTAGAACTTGAAGATGATGAGATTAAAAGGTTTAGAAAGAAAAAGATTCCTAAAAAATTTGTTGAGAAAATGGAAAAAGAAAGAGCTCAAAGACTTCAAGAACAACAAGCCAAATGGGCTGAAGAATATAAGAAAAATCATATATTGGAAAATTCCAATAATCAATTTGAAGATAATTTAGATTCAATGGAAAATATTGAAGAAAATTTATCAAATGTAGAACCTTTAGATTCATTTGTAGAAGAAAAACACCAAACTAATATGGATGAAGAGAAAACAGTGGATGATATTAAACCTGCTGGCGACGACCATGTTAAAAAAGTTGATGAAGACATTACAGATGAAAATCATAATAAAAAAGTAGATGATGATAAAGATGATAATAAGTCCAAAAAAGATAAAAGTGTTCAAACATCTTTATTTAGTTTTGGATAATTATGATTGATTATTTTCTTTTTCTATTTTTTTATTTAATTTAAATTTAATATTTTTTTTATATTTTTAATATTTAGTTATAAATGTTTTTTTATAAATTAATTTCATATCATTTATTAAAAATTAAAAGAAAGCTATTAAATGGAGTTTTGCTCAAGGTATTTAACTGATTTTAAAATATTAAATTTATACTGCGGTACAGTCTTATCTAAAAATTCAATAAATTCACCAGATACGTTCCAGTATTTTTCTTCAAGTAGTTTTTCATTTAGAAAATCGTTAATCTGTTTATTTGTAACTTTAATTAATGGATAGATATATTTATCATCAAATCTTGGATAAGTTATTCCTTTGCCACTAAAAATGTCTTTACATATTGAATGAATTTCCATATCTAAGGTTTGATTTGATGCTATAACATCATACTTTTCAATATCTTTAAAAACAAGTTTTACACCATATTTACGAGTATAAGGTTCTAGTATGATAGGTATTAGAGGATTTGCATCTTCTTTAATTAATATTTTCATTTGTGGTTGGATAGTATTAGATAGTTCTCTTGAAGCATTAGTTGCAATTTCCTGAAAGAGAGATGATCTGATTACTTCCATATCCTCAAATTTCATCTCAAAAGTATTTTCTCTTCTTTTTGAAAATTTAGAGAAACGTAGATTGTTTATATAGATTTTGTTTTCCCAGACTGATACAAATCTTGTATCTACTCCAATGTCTTTTAAAAATCTTAATATGTCCTCTTTTGAGTTTGTAAACTCTTCTTCAACTTCAGGAATATCAAAATCAAATAAAAAATTATCTTCCATCAAATCACAACAAATTGTTTTTAAAAGTCACCTAAATCATCAATACCTGATGATTCTAAAATAACTTTTTCCATAGCATCAATGTCTGCATCAATACCTGTCCAGATAGTAAACGCCTCTGCACCTTGATATAAAAACATTTTAAGACCACTAACTCTAGTTGCACCAATCTTTTTAGCTTCTTTTAATATTGTGGTTTCAAGTGGATTATATACAATATCAAACACTGTCATATTGGGATTCATCTGCTGAGCATATACAAGTGGCTCATCACCAATATTTGGATACATTCCATTAGGTGTGGTATGTATTATTATATCAGTATCTTTCAGATATTCATTAATATTTTCAAATGTATCAAACCTAACAGTATAATCGGTTTTACTTGTTATGTCTCCTGCAAGATCTAATGCTTTTTCTAGATTTCTATTTAATATAGTAATTGATTCTATATCTTCAAAGCAAAGTGCAAATGCTATGGCACGTGCAGCTCCACCTGCACCAAGAACTAAAATATTTTTATCTTTAAGAGATGTTTTTTCTTTTAATGCTCTAATTGCACCAGTTGCATCTGTATTATATCCTTTTGCAATTGGAAGTTCAGAACTATAGTCAAATTTAATTGTGTTTACAGCTCCTATTTTTTCTGCAAGTGGGTCAATTTCATCTAAATATTTAATAATGTTTATTTTGTGAGGTATTGTTACATTTAAACCTCTAATCCTTAAACTTTTAGCACCATCAATAAGGTCTTGAATATTTTCTTCCTTAACATTAAATGCTAAATATGCATAATTTATACCTAAAGATTCTATATTTTTATTATGCATTTGTGGAGATAGGCTGTGGGCTATCGGATCTCCTATTACTGCCAATATTTTTGTTTCGCCATTTATTTCCATTATATCACAATCAGTTAAGGTTTATTATTTAAATTGAATTTATATTAATTGTTTATAAACAAATATTTTTTACTTATTATATTTTAGTTTTATTTTCTTTATTTATTTAATTTTTTTTTAAAATTTTCTTATAATATAAATAATTATATAAAGATTAAACACTTACTTTATAATGTATGAAAATTTTATAATTCTTATTTAAATTATCGTATTAAATTGTTTTTATTGGAGGAAATTAAGTGGAATTTACAAGACCAAGAGGTACAAGAGACTTTCTTTTTGATGAGATGAGACAAAGA
>CAYQMW010000052.1:0-13122 GCA_964418715.1 uncultured Methanobrevibacter sp.
TTTAAAATTATTTTGAAGATTTTCTTGAAAAAATTTAAAACAAGCAAAAAAATTTAATAATAATTTAAAGCCTTAAAAAAGCTAAAAATAAAATAAATGAAAATATATTGATAAATAAAGTTTAATTAAACTCCATTACACATTTAATCATTTATTTCAATGTCTAAATCAGTTAACTCTTTAACTCTTTTTATTAAATCCTCTTTTGATTTGGATCTGATTGTAATTCTTTGATAATTTACAGGTCCATGAACTACATAATCCATATCATCAAATATTTTGTCTGGAACTTCACCTTCAAAGGTCCCTACAGGTATCTCTGCACAGTAATAATTTTTAATTTCATTTTTAACTTCATTTATATTAAAAGTACCTGCCGCCATATCAATAAGTTTTACAAGAGGGTTGATTGTAGTTGAAGCTTGAGTCAAGTATCTTGTTCCACTTGGACGAGTGTTTGCTTCAATTGCATATAACTTATTATTATTGTAATCATAGATAAAATCCAAATCCATATTACCTTCTATTTTTAAGTTTTCTCCAATTTTATATGCAAGTTGTCTTATCTGTTCATTATCCAAATCTTTAAAATTAGTAGGTCCATATCTAATTCTTTTAATTGGATGAATACCCTCAATAGATGTATCTCCTTTATATACAGGAACAAGAGGCAAGTATTCTCCCTTCCAACCTAAGGTTTCTATAGATATTTCAGCCCCTTCAATAAAGTTTTCACATAATGCTTCATCAAATTCATTAAAGTATTCTACCACATCATCATATTTTTGTGCAATTTTTATATCCCTTCCAGCCTGACCTGCATTCTGTTTTAATACAACAGGATATGTAAAACCTGCATCAGCAATAATCTTTTCAAAGTTTTCCAAATCCTCTTTTTTAATGTATGCAGATTCTGGTGTATTTATTCCGATAGACTTAAATAATTCTTTGGTTTTTGATTTATCTGATGCAATACGTACTGGTTTAACCTTTGA
This sequence comes from uncultured Methanobrevibacter sp., assembly GCA_964418715.1. Taxonomy (GTDB): domain Archaea; phylum Methanobacteriota; class Methanobacteria; order Methanobacteriales; family Methanobacteriaceae; genus Methanarmilla. The sequence continues at coordinate 996 of CAYQMW010000052.1, forward strand.
TGCAACAACAGGAATACCATATTCCTCTTCCATCTTCTCTTTCATAGCAGCAACATCTACAAGAGGAGGATCAATACCAATAAGAGGAACAACACCATCAACATTTCGCTCAATAGCTACATTGAATGGGAAAACCATTCCCCTAGGCCCTATAAAATAGTCATCAGCCAAATCTAAATTCTCAGCTTTTGGATTTGATTCTGTTAATATGGAATCATAACCTTTTTCTTTAAGATATGGTGCAACATCATCAAATAATCTTGAACCAATACATAAAATTTTCATAAAAATCACACAAATCTCTAATTATAATAAATAAAAAAATTTAATTAATAATATTTTAACATTTCATTAAAAATAAAGTTTATTAAAAAAATTAATTTAATAATTTTTGAAAAATAGTTAATTAAAAAATAATATTTAAAAACAATATAAAATTAAAGTAAATTAAATTAATATATTGAATTACATTAATCTACAATATTTCCTTTAAAATACCTATTATCTTATCACAAGATGATTTAACCAAAGGACTTAAACCATCCCCAAGTTCCATAGACTCAGGTTCTACTCCAATAAATAAGATATTATAAGGCTTTTCTATTTCCAGATAATTGACAAGGTATGACAAGGACATTGAATGAGTTGAAATACTTACCCCTGCAACCTCTTCTTTTTTAACAAGTTTTATCTTACCAGGACCCTCATTCATTATTACTGCATCAATAATTAGAATATGAGTAGGATCCAATTTTCTAATTTTACCTGTGAAGTTTTCAGGTGCAGTTGTAGCATTAATTATGGAAACCTTACTAGAGGCCAAATCCTTTATATTTTCTACAATATATGGCCCTACTCCATCATCACCCCGAATATCATTACCGATTCCCATAATAACCAGTTTTTTATTATCCTGTAGAAAATCAGTTAAATCTTCTTTAATCATAATTATCACTATAAATTTTATAAGAGAATTATTAAATCCTTAAAAAATCATTTGATTATTCAACTAATCTAGTCTGAATACTTTCAATTCCCCCGCCCATTTTATAGGAAAGTTGAATTCTTATTATATCTCCTTTTGAAACTCTGATTTCATCAATTGGAATAAAAAGTGGAGGATTAAACATAGGTGTTGGTCCTAAAACAATATTGTCTGTAATTAAAGTTACTGTTGTAATTTTTATACCATTAAATAGAGAATCTTTGTTAATTTTAAATTGTAAAACAGTTGTGAAATCTTCATCAATTTTCTCCTTAAGGTTTATTTGACTATACATTACTGATCTGCCAATAATTTCATAATTTGGAGATGATTCATCATCTTCCCAACAAATGTTAGACCTATCTATATTTACAGGTTCTGCAAAGTTTACCACTTCCTTAGGTATAACTATAGCACCATCCTCTTTAAAATCCAGAAAATGATTTAATGCAGGGACTTCCTCTTCATCAATTAATGCAGTATCCAACATTTCACATATAATTAAATCTGCCTTCTCCAGTCCTTCAATATTTAAAACATCAGCATTAACAATTAGTGCATTATCAAAATCTTCAAGGTTTTCTGATGCATATGAAGCGATTTTAGATTCCACCTCAAAACCAACAACACCCTGAAAGTAAAGACTTGCAAAGTAGGTTAAAACTCCACTTCCACAACCTAAATCATATACAACCTTATTAATCAATCCATCTTCATTTTTTAAATCTTTGAAGTTTTCGGCATATTCAGATATTCCTTCATAAAATGCAGATAAACGTTCCCTATCCTTAATTAAATTTGAGTGATAAGGAGTAACTTTAAATTTCATTAATTAAATTATGTGCTTTTTAATTTATAAGAATTTAGATTATTGAATTAAATTTTTCATTAAATAATTTATAAATGAATTAAAATTTATTAAATAAACCGATTAATGAACAATATCCGATAAAATAAATAAAAAAGTAACTGATAGAATAGATATATTCAACAAAAAATTATTCAAAAAATAGACTAGTAATAATAAAAAATAAAAAAAATAAAGAGTTAAAACTAACTAACTAATGAGAATGACTATGACCGTGGTCATGATCATGACTGTGACCATCATCGTGGTCGAAGTTTTTACCATTAGCAGTACTAGTAAGTTTTACATGTTCAACTCCTTTAAGTTTCATCATCTTCTCAGTAACTGAACGGATATCTTTTACATCACCATCTACAATAATGACTTCCATACAATATCTTTCAGTCATATGTATATGCATACTAGCAGTAATAGTGTCCCTAAATTGATGTTGTATTTCAGCTAAATCTTCCATTACTCCGGTATAATGATGGTCATAGATAATTGTTATAACACCGATTCTTTCCCCTTCCATTTCATTCATCCATTGATAACGAAGAATGTAGTCTTGGAGAGCATCTCTTATACCTTTTGATCTTGATTGATATCCTCTATCTTTCAAAACCTCATCAAAATCAGATAACAGTTTTTTTGGAAGTGACATACTGATTCTCATCATTATAAATAACTCCTAATATTTATTTAAATTTATTAAAAAAATTATATTAAAAATAATAAAAATATAATAATAAATATTAAATATTCATTAAATAGATTATATATTTTTAAATATATATAATTATTGAATAAAATAATTAAAAATACATTCAATTTAATTTTTTATAAAATTAATTAATGTAGATAGTATAAAAAATTATACAAATTTTCATTTTAAAAAAAATTATTAAAATATATTCAAGTAAATTTTTAAATATATACTTTTATCATTATTAATAAATTTAATAAAATTATTACTTATATTATTATTAATAATTTCTACTTATTAAAGTTTTATAAGGATTGAAAAAAATTATGCCATATAAAGAAATAAACTCTATAAAAATACATTATAAAATATCTGGTGAAGGCCATCCTGTAGTCTTAATTCATGGATTATCTGATGATTTAAAATACTGGAAATATCTAAACGAATATTTAAAAGACTATTTTAAAGTAATAAGTATAGATTTACGAGGTCATGGAAAAAGTGAAGAAGGTAGGGAAGATTATAGCATCCGATTATTTGCAGATGACATTGTAAACTTACTTAAAGAGTTAAGTATTGCTAAAACACATATTATCGGATTTTCCCTTGGAGGCCATGTAAGTTTAGAAATTATAAGTAACTATCCAGACATAGTAAATAAGGTCATTTTAATATCAACATCAGCAAGAGTTACCCCTGATATGGAGGAAGGTTTTAAAATGCTTGATATAAGTGCAGATAAGGGATTTGTAGAATTTTTCGACTATATAATTTGGCATGTTTTACCTGAAGACATATTAGAAGAGTCTAAAGACCAATTAGAAATACAAAAGATGGAAATGGCCAAAGTGAAAAATATTAATGGAATTAGAAAATCCATAAAATCCCATAAGGAATATGATGTTTTTGATGGCTTGAATAAAATTAATAAAGAGGTTTTAATTATTTATGGTGAAGACGACACCATAATTACACAAACTGCAATTGATGAACTTGTTGATAATATTAGAGATTCTAAATTAGTTACAATAAAAAATACAAAGCATAATGTACTACTTGAAAGGAACTTTGATTATGTAAAAGGGGTAATAAAAGACTTTTTATGTGACTAATAATCTTTTTAATCACTACTTAACATTAACCTATAATATTGTTCATCATTTCTAAGTACAGGCTTAATTATACCTTTATTTGTAAGTGAAATAATAACATGATACATTCTAAAATCAGTTAATTTTAATGGACCATATAATAGATTACCTTCAAGTTCATATTTAGGAACAACACCATCTTTTACAATAGATTTAATAATTTCTACAGAATCTTGTTCAATTTTACCTAATTCTGCATCAATTACATCCTGTTTTGAGTCGACTGTATTGATTTCCTGATCTACATCAAGAAGATTTACACGATTTTCGTCCTGTTTTATAATGCCCTTTTTACTAAGACTATTTAATATTTCATATAATTGATATTCATGAATATCCAATTTATTTTTTAAAACTTCTTGAGGTATTCCGCCTTCATAGTCCTCTGAGTATTTTCTTAGAGAATCTAAAACATTCTTTTCTTTTTTTGTTATAGTTATCATAGTATCATTATGAAAAAATAATATTAATTTAATAGATAAAACAAAATTAAATATATTCAATATTTTGTAATTAATAGTAATATATAGTTTAATGTTAAAAATTATGTTTATTATAAAATTAATTAAAGTAATTTAAAACTGATATAAGGAATCAATATGTTTTTAAAATTAAGGGCCTTAGCTGAAGAGGAGAATATCTCAAAAAATGATATTTTAAGTATTATTAAAGATACCTCAAGGACTATGAGTCTCTATGATGAGATGATTGCATCAGGATACCTGCAAAGAGAAGGTCAATTTATTCAAAAATCATACAGGGAAGAATATATTAAAGTTACAATCCAATACTTTTTAAATAGGCTTAAAAACATTAAAAATGACAATAATGATTATCCTGAATTAGTTGATAAGAATAAATATATTGAATGTTTAGACATACTTGAAGAGCAATATAACAATCAAATTAAAGAAGTCGAATCAAGTAATAAGACTCCCCTAATGTATACTCTAATTTCCATTTATACTACACTTATTTTAGAAGAATCCATTCATCCTGTTGATATGCCATTTCCAGCAGGTGAGAAAATCATATACAAAGATGGAGTTTATTATTGCCCAGTTAAACATAATCAATTATCCAATCCAACTGCACTCTGTAAACTTTGTATAGCAAAAGAAAAAGAGTTATTGGATTGTGAATAATTTTAATTTTCTTTAAAGAAAAAAACATAAAAAAAGATTTAAGAAGAAACAAAAAAAATAAAATTTTAAAAAAAAAAAAAAATAAAAATTAGTCAAATTAACTCTAAAGTGCAGTCATTGGAATACCAGTAAGTGCAGAAGCTTCAAGAGTTAGTGACCTAAGATTTTCTTTTTCTAATTTTGATAAATGTGTATTACCTGCCTGTTGGACAAGCATACAAGCTTCTTCAGTCATTGCTTTAATATAATTAGCCACCTGAATACCTGCTTGTTTAACATTTAACCTATGTCTAAGCTCTAAGGATTGGGTTGCAATACCTTTTTTACAGTTACCAGTATAACATTCTTGACAGACTCTACAACCAATTGAAATAAGAGCTGCAGTTGCAATATATACTGCATCAGCACCTAAAGCCATTGCTTTTGCAACATCTGCACCACTTCTAATTCCACCTGCAATGACAAGGTTAACATCTTCTCTAAGGTTAACTTCCCTAAGTGCCCTATCTGCTTCAACAACTGATGCAAGTGTTGGAATACCAGAGTCTTCCATAATTACATTAGGACCTGCACCGGTACCTCCCTGCATTCCATCTACAACAACAATATCTGCTCCACCTTTAGCTGCAATTTTTACATCACTTGCCACTTTACCAGATGCAAATTTAACAGCAATTGGAACCTTCCAATCGGTGATTTCTCTTAGTTGTGCAATTTTCATAGCAAGATCTTCAGGACCTACAATATCCATATGTCTTGCAGGTGATAAAGCATCAGATCCTTCAGGTATCATACGGATTTTTGCAACTTCTGCTGTAACCTTTTCACCTAAAAGGTGTCCTCCCATACCAGATTTAGCACCTTGACCAATTTTAATTTCAATTGCATCACCTTTATTTAAGGTTTCTGCAGAAATACCAAATCTTCCTGATGCATATTGTGCAATGAGTTTATCAGCATATTCTCTTTCTTCAGGTAACATTCCACCTTCACCAGTATTTGTTGCTGTACCTGCAAGAGATGAACCAATAGCTAGTGCTTTTTTAGCTTCCTTACTGATAGCACCAAATGACATAGCACCTATCATAATAGGAGTATCAATTTTTAATGGATTTTCAGCGAATCTGCTACCTAATACAACATCTGTTCCACATGGTTCTCTGTAATTATCAAGAGGAGGTCTTGAAACCTGTGCTGGAGTAATAACTAAATCATCAAATGTTGGAATTGCCCTTAGTGCACCAGTACTTCTGATTTTATAATTACCAGAATAGGATTTTCTTTCAATTTCCATTACATCAGGATATTTCCAAGATTCCCTGTAATCTTCAGGAATAGCTTCAATTTCAATAGCCTTATTTGGACACATTTCCATACATATTCTGCATCCAACACATCTATCAGGGAAAACAGCATAAGGTTCTCCATCAACTACTTCATAAACATCATGTGGACAATTGTTAAAACATTAAAAACATTTGTGACAGATTGTCTCCTCCCTATCATCACACATATACCAGCAGCATCCTGGTCTATTAAAATGTCTTTTACATAATACTTGACTTCTTTTAACTTTATATGGCATTTTAACACCTCTATTCTAATCCGTGTGATGGTCTTGAACTTTCTGCAACAATTTTTGTAAAATTATTATAATCATCATCACTTAAATTAAATTCATATTCACTTAATAATTCTTTTAGGCATTTTTTATCTTCATCAGTTACATCAACAGTAATAGCATTTTTTCCTAAGCTTTCAACTTCACCTAAAACAAATATTTCTCCACGAAGAATTGATTCAGCTGCATCAGCACCTAAATTTCCAAGAATAATCATACGTCCACCCATCATAAAGATTCCACTCATAAAACCAGAATCTCCACCAATGATTATAGTGCCTCCTTTCATAATTTCGCCAGTTCTTGAGCCTACTCCTTTTTTAACAACAAGAGTACCTCCATAAATACCTTGACCAGCACCATCACCTGCTGAACCTTCAACAATAATCTCACCGCTGGTCATATTATCTCCTACAAACCAACCAGCATTTCCATTGATTTTAAGATGAGCTTTATCAAGCATTGTACCTGCAAAATAACCTGCAGATCCATCAATTACAATTTCTTCATCACCAACAAATCCTGCAACAAGGTTATGTTCTGCACCAGGATTTTTAATAACAATTTTATCATATTCATTATCCAATAATCTTATTTTTCTATTTAATTCCCTTGGTGTAATTGAAGATGAATCTATCTCTATTATATCTGCCATTTTATCACCTGTTTATATTTCAAATACCCTTACCTCACCAGGATAAATTTGTTCAACTTCACTTGTATCTATAACCTTACCAAGAGAAACTTCCTCAGATGCAATTGCAAATATATCATCATTTTCTGCCATTACACCTGGTCTAAGACCCAATTTATCTTTTGCAATACCAATACCGTTTGGTGTTGAGACAATATATGAAAATGGACCATCCATATCCTCAACTGAATGTTCTAAAGCTTCTTGTAAACTGTATCCACTATCAATTTTATCTGCAATATAATGAACTAAACATTCAGTATCATTATTTGTTTCAAATACATGTCCTTTTCTCTCTAATGGGTCACGTACTTTCCAATAATTAGTAATTTGTCCATTATGAACAAGGGATATATCCCTAATAATATAAGTTTGGAAAGGATGAGCGTGATATAAATCCACTCCACTTTCTGTTGAAAATCTTGTATGGCCAATAGCATGGGTACCCTTAATTGAACGAGTATCATAGTTATCTGCAATATCAAGTACAGATCCTACATCCTTAATCATACTAAATGAATGTTCACCATTAATAACAACAACACTATCGTTAATCTCATCAACCTGTTGAATTAAAGGTTTCAACATATGAAAATCTTCAAGTCTAAGTCTACATTGATATAAACTTGCATTTTCAGTTGTAGACATTATCCTATCAGATTCAATAGGTGAAATCATATTGATTTGATCTTGTACTTTACGTAATAAACGTTTATCATTGTTTTCAAGTTGAATGTTTAGAATATATTCATCCTCTTCAAGACCTAAACCACCATATAATGCAAAACCTGCTGAATCAGGACCTCTATGTTGAAGAGCATGAAGCATATTTGTCATATCATCTCCAACACTATGAAGATTTCCATCTTTATACACTATTCCTGCAATTCCACACATTTTCTTAATCCTCCAGAAAATATTCATGAATTTATTATCATTAGTTAAATTAATATTTTATAAACATTTTTAAAAAATATATGATTAAAATTTATAATCTATGAGATTATATAAATGAATTTTTTTATAAACCTTTTAGATTATATAAATGAATTTTAAAAAAGTCACAAATAATAATTTTTATTTTATTATATATAAATATGGTGGAAAATACATTCCGACACATTGAAAATTTTATAAAATTTTTCAATTAAACATATTAATATCATATTAATTGAATAAAATTATACTAAAAAACTATTAAAAAATTAAACAATGTTCATATATTAAAATTGATAAATATATAAAAAAATAAAAAAATATTGATTTTTTATAACAATTGAAAAATAGATAATTATTAAAAATTCCAAGAAAATTCAAAAGATATGATTTAAACTAATAAATAATATAAAAATTTAATAAAATAAATTAAATTAATAGGCCTACTAATGAAAATAAAATATAATAAAATAAATAAGATAAAATAAGAAAAAATAAGAAAAAATAAGATAAAATAATTAAAATATTAATAAAAATAAAAATAAAAAATATTTAAATATAAAAAAACTAATTTGCTTCTTTGATTTGAGCAATAGCTGATTTAGCACCTGCTTTTACATAACCACTTTCATCATCAAGAAGTTCTTCTAAAGGTTCAATTGCCTCTGGCTTTTTCATACTTCCTAAAATCCAAGCAGCTTCACCTCTAACTCTCCAATTTTCATGTTTTAATAATTTAAGTACAGGTTCAAATGCAGGTTCACCTATTCTTGTCAAAGCAGTTGATGCTTCTCTTCTGACAAATTTATGATTATCTTCAAGTGCACCAATCAAAGGTTCAATTGCCCTTTCATCAGCAATATAACCAAGAACTTGTGCTGCATACATTCTAATGTTCTTGTTTCTATTATTTAATGCTTCAACTAATGAATCAAAAGCCTCATCAGACCTGATTTGAAGTTCACCTAAAGCTTCTTCTCTTTCAAATTCATCAGTAGAACCTAATTGTTGAATTAAATCATCGATACTTTTTTCCATTGCGATAACCCCACTATTATCAATATATCCATAATAATAATACTATATTTTATCTTGTTTAAATTTTATAAACTTAGCGATTTATTCAAAAATTTTATTAGATTTAACAGATAATAAACTAGTATTATAATTTAATATAAAATATTATTTTAATATTTAATATTATATTTTAAATAAAATTTTATATTTTAATATAAAATTAATTATGTTTTACAATTATAAATATGTTTGTACATATACGAACAAATTTTTTTAGAGATATTAATATGAAAAAAATAGCAATAATTCCAGGAGACGGAATAGGTAAAGAAGTAATGAAAGCTGCACAATATGTGCTAGACTATTTTGATTTTAATTTTGATTACAAAGAAGCATTAGCAGGTCGAGAATGTTTTGACATGACAGGTAGCACAATACCTGATGAAACTTTAAAAATAGCTAAAAAATCAGACGCTACTCTTTTTGGTGCAATAACATCAACACCTGGTGAGAAGAGTCCTATAGTAACCCTTAGAAAGGAACTTGAAACCTATGCAAATTTAAGACCCATTAAATCATTTAAAGGTGTAGACTGTATATATGATGATTTAGACTTTATTATTGTACGTGAAAATACTGAAGGTCTCTACTCACAAGATGAAGAGATAATAAAAGATGATGAAGAAGTGATTGCTCGTAAAATCATTACAAAAAAAGCATCGAAAAGAATTTGTGAATTTGCATTTAAACAAACAATAAAAGAATCCAGATCAAAGGTTACAGCTGTTCATAAATCAAATGTTTTAAAATTAACTGATGGATTGTTTAGAGATACATTCTATGAAGTTGCAAAAAACTATCCTAATATTGAAACCAATGATTTTTATGTAGATGCAACCTCACTATACCTTATTAGCGAACCTCAGATTTTTGATGTTATTGTGACTGAAAACCTTTATGGAGATATTTTATCTGATGAATCTGCAGGTCTTGTAGGAGGATTAGGTCTTGCTCCTAGTGGAAATATTGGTGATAAACATGGGTTATTTGAGCCAGTTCATGGATCTGCCCCAGATATTGCAGGTCAGAGCATTTCAAATCCAATTGCTATGTTACTTTCAACTTCCATGATGTTAAGTTATCTTAAATATGACTATGAAGCTAAATTAATTGAAAAAGCTTCACTTGAAGTTTTAAGAAAAGGTAATGTACTAACACCAGATTTAGGAGGATGTGCAAAAACATATGAACTAGCTGATGCAGTTTTATGTAATATTAGAGAACTTGAATAGTGATAAAATGATTAATATAACTACTTTTCTTGATGCAAACAGTAAAAGATTATCAAAAGATATTTTCTATTGTCCAGAACACAATACTAAATACTCATCTAAAGAATTTTTATCTATCATATCCGAAATCGGAAGAATCTTAAAAAGTAAAAATATTCAAAAAGGAGATAGAGTATTAATATATTTAAAAAACTCCCCAGAATATTTATTTTCAATATTTGCCATATGGAGAATAGGAGGAGTTGTTGTTCCTACCAATAGAATTTTAACTGATGAAGAAATCAAATATATGATTGATGATGGTGAGTGTAAACTTATAATAAGCGATAAGGATGCAGATGATTTAATTGAAAAATTAGACATTGACTCCTACATTCCAAAATTTGAAGAACTTGACTCTTATAGAAACAAACCAGTTTTAACTGCTGAGTATACTCAATGGGATGATTTATGTCAACTTCAATATACTTCAGGTACAACAGGCAAACCTAAAGGATCTATGTTAACACATGGTAATTGGTTTACTGCAATACACAATGAATGTGATGTACTTCAATTAAGAGAAAATGATGTTGCATTAATCATATATCCTATGGCACATGTTGGTCTTTCCTGGGCCATCTCTGCATTATCTGCAGGTGCACTATACATTATGATGGCAGAGTATAATATTGATGATTACAGAAAGCTATGTGAAAAGGAAAGAGTTACAGTTTTAGGTGGAATGCCACCTATTATACATACCCTATCAACACATCCGGAGTATGCAAAACAATTTACATCAGTTCGTGAGATAATCTCAGGAGGAGGACCTCTCCACAAAAAAATCTGGAAACATTTCCAATACTTATATGGAATACCTATAATAAATGCATATGGATTAAGTGAATCAATAGTCATTGGAACAGGAACTGTTATTAGACCAGAAGACTATTATAGTGCAGATAGATATGAAAGTGTAGGCCATCCAGTATGTTTTTCAGAAGTAAAAATTGTAGATGCAGATAATCCAGATATTACACTTGATGCCTATGAACAAGGAGAGATAGCCCTTCGTGGAGGAGCAATAGCTAAAGGATATTGGAATATGCCTGAAGCTACAAGTGAAGTATTTCTTGAAGACGGATGGTTTTTAACCGGTGATATTGGATATATTGATGAAGACAATCGTTTATTCATTACAGACCGTAAAAAAGATATGATAGTAATGAGCGGATGGAAAATATATCCAACAGAAGTAGAGGAAGTTTTAATAAAACACGAAGCTGTGAAAGATATTGCAGTATTTTCCATTGATGACTGCCATAAGGGAGAACTTCCTGTTGCAGCAGTAATCTGGAAAGATTTAGTAAATGAGGAAAATGAAGAAAAGGTAAAAGAAGATTTGATGAATTTTGGAAAAAAATATCTTGCACGATATAAAGTTCCTCGTATAATATTTACAACCGATACATTAACAAGAATAAACGGTTGGAAATTACTAAGACGAAAATTAAAAGAAGAATACAATAATTATTCAGATAATTAATCTGATTAATTATTTAATTTTTTTAATTTTATTATTTTATAATTATAAAAATACTTATTTTAAAAATTAAAATTTATTTATAACCCTAAATAACATTATAAAAAAAAAAAAAAAAAAAAAGAGGGTGGGACACAAACTTACTTTTTTATATTTTTTTTTCTGTTATTTATCCTTTAAATTTAAATACTATGAAGTACAACTATTA
>CAYQMW010000053.1:0-12377 GCA_964418715.1 uncultured Methanobrevibacter sp.
CTGAAGGAGGCCTTCCAATTGGTGCTGGCCTTGAAGATTTAGGTAAAGGTCACAGATCTCAGGTTGGTACAATTTATTCAACTAATAAAAAAGGTCCAAGATATTTGGAATTAACTGAAGGTTATATTACCGAAATTGGTTTAGATGAGGATAATGAGATTATTGGATACAAATACTTGAATTTAGGTCAGTTCATTGACTTTTTAAAAGAGGGTATGGAAGCATCAGAAGCTTTAGAAAAGGCAAGTGGTCAATATGGAAGATTCGATGATGCAGTTAAAAAAATTGATCCAAGGAGGGACTAGATATGGTTTCATTTGAAGGTTATGAAAGAAGAATAGACCAAATAATTCCAGTTTTAAATCAGTACGGAATGAAAGATTTAGATGAAGCTCAATCTGTATGTCTTGATAAAGGATTCAATCCATATGACATTGTACGTGAAGTTCAGCCTATATGTTTTGAAAATGCATGTTGGGCTTATACTCTTGGAGCAGCAATTGCAATTAAAAAAGACTGTACTAAGGCAAGTGATGCTGCAAAAGCTATTGGTGAAGGGCTTCAAGCATTCTGTATTCCTGGAAGTGTAGCAGATGATAGGAAAGTAGGTCTTGGTCATGGTAACTTGGCATCAATGCTTTTAAGTGATGAAAGCAGTTGTTTTGCATTTCTTGCAGGTCACGAAAGTTTTGCTGCAGCAGAAGGTGCAATTGGTATAGCTAATTCTGCTAATAAAGTAAGAGCGGAACCTTTAAGAGTAATATTAAACGGTCTTGGAAAAGATGCTGCATTAATCATTTCAAGAATTAATGGTTTTACTTATGTTAAAACTCAGTTTGACTACTTTACTGGTGAAGTAAAAGTTGTTAGTGAAAAAGCTTACTCTGATGGTGAAAGATCTAAGGTCAGATGTTATGGTGCAGATGATGTAAGGGAAGGTGTGGCTATTATGCACCTTGAAGGGGTTGATGTTTCCATTACAGGTAACTCTACTAACCCTACAAGATTCCAACATCCAGTTGCTGCAACCTATAAAAAAGAATGTATTCATGAAGGTAAAAACTACTTCTCTGTTGCATCTGGAGGTGGAACAGGTAGAACATTACACCCTGATAATATGGCTGCAGGTCCTGCATCATATGGTATGACTGATACTATGGGTAGAATGCACTCTGATGCACAGTTTGCTGGATCTTCATCAGTTCCTGCACACGTGGAAATGATGGGATTAATTGGAATGGGAAATAATCCTATGGTTGGAGCAAGTGTAGCAGTATCAGTAGCTGTAGAAGAAGCTATGAAAAAATAATTTTGATTTAAAAGTATTATTATTAAAATAATTTAATTTTAAATCTTTATCTTTTTTTATTCATTTTTTATTTTATTGTATTTCTTATTTTGAATATTTTTTTTGTAAATTGAGACTTACTATTAATTTTATATATTATATTAAATAATTATAAGATAATGATAATTGAAACTGAACGATTGAAATTAAGGCCTTGGCTTGAAAGAGATGCTGAAGATTTATATAAATATGCAAGTAATCCAAAGATAGGTCCTATTGCCGGATGGCCTCCACATAAAAGTCTTGATGATAGTTTAAATATTATCAAAACTATTTTCTCTAAAAAAGAAACATATGCAATTGTGTTTGAAAATCATCCTATTGGTTGTGTAGGACTTTTAATACATCCTGATGGTAATCACTGGTGGGGTGAAGGTTCTTGTGAGCTTGGCTATTGGATTGGCGAAGAATATTGGGGAAGAGGATTTGCAGTGGAAGCATCCAGACCATTAATTAATCGTGCTTTTAATGATTTGGATATTCAACGTTTTTATGCAACATACAATAAAATCAACAATCAATCCAAAAGAGTTCTTGAAAAATTAGATTTTAAATATTTTGGTGAGATAAATAATGTTAATTTTCTAGGTGAGGAGATTGTAGAGGTTATTATGAACCTTGAAAAAGAGGATTATTTAAAAAATAATCCTATAAAATAATATTTGCTTTTTTTAAGGATTACATATCTGACATGGTTGATATCCTTGGTCTATTGCTGATTGTCTTGATGAGAATGAGACCTTGTTATAATCTGCCATACGATCTACAGCAGAACAGGTGGAATAGTGAAATTTCATTGAGTTAGCATTTCCAATATAATCTCCACTGACATCTGAGTTAGAATCAGAATCAGAATTGGAGCTACTACTGTCACTACTACTATCACTACTGGATGAAGAATATCCTGAACTTGGGGTATTGTCTCCTTGCCAATCGTATGGGTAGAATTCACTTGGTGGCATATACATTACTTCTGCAAGTCCCTCTTTTAAAAGCATTTCATTTAGATTTTTACCATCAACAATTACAACACCTAATGTTCTACCATACTTGTCAGTGTGTTTAGAGTCATCTACATCTATACTTACTTCTCTATTTAAACATAGCTTTTGAACAAAATATTTAGAGCCATAATATCCATCAACACCTTTTTCAGGAGTATTGACACCTACAAAGCGTATTTTTTCTCCAGTATCTAAATATATTGTATCTCCATCAACTACTTCTGTACATATTCCTGTCTTCTCGGCTACACAATCAGTATCATTATATTGGCTTAAAATATCATTTACTGATAAATCTTCATATGTATCACTAGGTATATTGTGTGAAAAGCCAGTTCCTGTATATGCACTTAAAAGGGTAAGTGTTTCAAATGCTATAAGTAAAATAATTAAAAATAATAGAATATTTTTTGTTTTTCTTTTCATTATTTTCCCCCTATGAATTATTTTATCTGTTTTTGTATAAATTTTTTTAAAAATAAGTTTTTTTAATATTATCTTATATTATGTTCCTTTTAGATTATAATTCTATTGGATTTAAACTATGGGGGTATATGATTTAAATTTTAATTTCATCTTCTTTTACACATAATTCAGGATTAAGTTCTTTATGATTTTTAACTTTAGGATAAACATCGTAGTATCCAATTTTTTGAAGGACATTTTCTACATTTACTTCTGTTTCAAAACATCCTGTCTTAGAAAGCAGTACTCCTTGTGGTGAGAAATTATTCATCTTCATCATTGTAAGATTCAAATCTTCATAACATGCAACACCTACTACTGAATCAAATTCATAAGTTTTCATGATTTTTTTAACAAAACTACTTCCAGGTACAATAAACACCTTGTATCCAATACTTTCTGCTTTTTCTTTTATCTCACCAATAGAACATCTGCCACATTCACTGCATACAAGACCAGTCTCATCTAGTCTTGCTTTACACTTTCCTGATCTAAGACAATGTGGAAGAACAAGTATTTTCCTTTCATTATCAATTTTTTTAAATTTACTTTTATTTACCTGATTTCTAACAGCCACTCCAATCTGATCAATCATATTTTCATCAAAACCAAGTTTAACAGCCAACCATTTAAGCGGAGTATAGAAAATATCTGATATGAAGATTAATAGTTTTGGAAAAATAAGTTTATCTTTATGTATGAGGAGTTGTCCTAGAATAATTACAACAAATAGAAGTAAAACTATAAGCACTATAATCAATACAAAGCTTTCTCCTATAATCTCAAAGATTGAAGTTAACATTTTCATAACCTTTTTTTCATTTATTTTACTTAAAACAAATTTTAATTATTTATTATATTTAATAAGTTAATCAGATAAAAAAATTTAATTAAAATTATTTAATGTATTTATAAATTATATTTTTGTTTATATTTATTTAATTCTATATAATATATTTAACATTTATAAAAATATTTTTATGTTTTTGTTATAATGTATATTTTTTATTAATTTTTTAAATAATTTTATTTTTTATTTTATATTTCAGAGGTTTATCTTTTGTAGTTAATATTTTTTTTAAACTAAGTCATGTCTATTGATTTTTATGAAAATTTAATAAGCTTTTTATTTAAGAAATTACTATATTATACATAATTATACTTATGGCTAGGGGGAAATATTTTAAGTTTTGTTTAATAGTTAAAATATCCTTATTTTTTAATATATTCATTAATAATATGGACATTTTATATTAAAATATTAATAATTTTTTAATTATAAGTTTTAGTTAGTTATAATAATTATCAAACGATTTAATAGTATTTGGTTGATAAAAATTTTCAATATTTTAAAAAATCATATAGAAAAACATATTAAATTATAAATTCATATTGATATTGAATAATGTGAGGGAAGCGAAATGTCTAATGAAGATTTAAAATCACAAGAGATTCGAAGATTATCTACTCCTTTAACCATAAAAAATAATAAGGTATATGATGATAAGGGAAAGCTTCTCAAATGTACTGAAACCTTTTCTGATGTGCGGTTTATGCTAGAACCTGATACTAGCATATTAAGTGAAGATGAAGTATTGCAATATGCTCCAAGGTCTAAATCTGCTGCCGCAGTTAGATTAAAAAATGGTGTTGGTGATTATGGTGATGTATTAATTATTTATAATTCGCTTCCTTATGCTGTTGCTTTTTATTATGTTGTTATGTTAATATTGGTAATTATGCTTGGTTTTTATGTAGATGCATTTATAAAATTAATTCTACTTCTTTTATTTATATTTCCATTATTTGTTCTTTATTATGTCTTTAATCTAAATAGATATGTTGGTAAATCAACTGTAACTCAAACAAATCAGAATAATAATGGTGATAATACAGTTTCCCCGAATCAAAATACTGACATATATACAAAAGATGCATTTGAAAGTCTTAATATACAACAGCCAAATGTTGAAAGCGGACCACTTAAATCACTTCAATCTTATGAAAAAGAAGCATATAATTTGAAAGTATTATTTGATGTTAAAGAGGCATCTGTTAAGGATTTGATTACAAAAAAATTTGAGCCACCTCAAATTACCTATGATAAATTTATCTCACTTGTTGATAATTCACATAGTGTTTTTTATAATCAGTATGATGCTGTAATAGATATAGCACTTTTTGCAAGTGAAGATAATGAGAAGATTAGAAATGAACTTAATTTAAAATTACAGTATATGAAGGATATTATTAATTACATTGAAGATTTAACTAATGAATTGATATTAAATATTAATGATAAAAATTCAGATGAAGAAGTTAAAACATTATTGGAGGAAATGGAAAACTTGGTTGATTCAGTAAAAGAGTATGAATAGGTTTTGTATAGGTTTGTAATAATATTAATTTAATGGATTTTGTTTATTTATTTTTAGATTTTATTATTTTATTAAATTATTGTTATTGAGAATGAATAAGTTCAAAATTTATATGGGGGGATTGAATGAGTAAAACATGTCCAAAATGTGGAAGTAATTTACCTGATGGGGCTAAATTTTGTCTAAACTGTGGATTTGAAATAAACTCTAATATAAATAATACAAAAAGTACAAGTTATCAAAACCCTGGAGCTAATCAAAACAACTCCAGTTTTTATAAAGGAGGAAAAATATTTTTGGTTTTGATTATTCTTGTTGTAATTGTTGGAGGGACTATTATTTTCACTTCTCTTGGTGGAGGTAGCACTGGGCCGAAAGTTGAAAATGTTACATTAACTATAACTGAGGTAGGTGGTTGGGGTGGATCATCTTCTTATAGTCTATATACTGAAGCACTATTTGAGCATGTTCCTTCTAATTTGGAAGGGTATAATATTAAAACAAGTTATTATGATAAAAATAATAATTTAATAGGTTCTGAAACTGAATCATTAAAATCAGCTTATTATAAAACTGATTATAGTATAATGATAGGTTATTATACAACTTATAAAAAACCAAATCCTGACCATGTGTCTGTAGAAATTATTAATGATGGAAATACAATTAATAACTATACATATAAATTTGATCAAAGTCAAATTGAATATTTAAATTAAGGTGATAATATGGCAGAATTCTCCTTAGATGTAGATAAAATAAAAAATGATGTTGAAGATAGTTTAAAACAAGAAGAAGGGAAATTAGAAAATTCCAATCTTAAAAATCAAGCTGACGAAAATGCTGTTGCTATTTTTGATGCAGATATAAATAATCCTCAAGAAAGGGAAAGTATCTTAAAACCTTTGGACAATTTCGGATTAGTTGACATGTCCAAATCAGCTTCCCATAATGAATTGTTGGCTACAAGATTTGTAGATTTAACAAAAGGTGGAAAAGATGCTGATAATATTGGTGAAAAGTTAATGGAATTAGATAAACAAATGAAAGATCTTGACCCTAGTAAAGTTGATTTTACTAAAAAAGGTGTTCTTGGAAATTTCATGAATCCTATCAGAAAATACTTTGCCAAATATGAAAAGGCAGAAGGTGCTATTGCAAATATTGTTGATTCACTTGATAAAAGTAGTCAAGTCCTTCAAAATGATAATGTAACTCTTTTAAATGAAGAAGAGTATTTAAGGGAAGTGACAAATAAGATTCTTGCTGATATTGAACTTGGAAAACAAATGGATGCTTCAATTGAAGAACAAATTATAAGGGCTGAAGCTGAAGGTATTGATCAAAACAAAATAGATTTTGTTCGTGAAGAGGTATTGTTCCCACTTAGACAAAGAATTATGGATATGCAACAGATGATTGTTGTTAATCAACAGGGTATAGTTTCCCTAAATGTTATTAGACGTAATAATAAAGAATTAATTCGCGGAGTTAGACGTGCTAAAAATGTAACTGTATCTGCACTTAGAACCGGTGTAATGGTTGCAAGTGCATTGTATGATCAGAAAATTGTTATGGATAAAATCAATGTTTTAAACAAAACTACAGAAGACATTATACAAACAACTTCACATATGCTTAAAGAACAGGGTTCTGAAATTCAAAAACATAGTGCAGAAACAATGATTTCACCTGATGTTTTAAAAGCTTCATTTGATGAAGCACTTCAGGCTATTGAAGATGTAAGTACCTATAAAACCCAGGCACTTCCAAAGATGAAGGAAACTATATTATTATTCTCAGATATGGCTGATGACGGTCAAAGGGTTGTTGATAAAATCGAAATAAACAATACAGATTTGATTGAATAAAATAATCTTTTTATATCAAATTTTTAGTTTTCATTATCTGCCTTCTTATAGTAAAATATTATTGGGGTTGAGAAATGAAATTATTATTATAAAATAGGGGTGAATTTTGTATGAAAAAAATAATAAAATTATCTATAGCAATCCTATTCTTTTTTTTATTAATAGGGATAGTGAATGCAGCTGAAGACAATTCAACTAATGAAGTGGTTACTCTTGAAGAAAACCAAAATGATGATGCTAATGTACAAAGTGTTGATGAAAGTAAGATAATAGAAGACACAAAAATGGCTCATCAAGCTAGTAGTTCTTTAAAAGAGTCAAAAAAGGTAAAGTGTAAAGTTAAAGCTTCACCTATTAAAGCATATGTAAATCAGAACAGATATTTTAAAATTTCAGTAAGTAGAAATGATGGATCTAAAATTAATAAACAGGTCCCTTTACTATTATCAATTAAAGTAGGAAAAAAATACAGATTCTATGCTCTTAAAACCAACACACGAGGTATTGCAAGATTCGGTATAAAACATTTGCCAGTTGGGATACATAAAGTAATTATCTCCACTAAATCTAAAAATTATAAGATTTATGCAAAAAGTAAAATTATAATAAAACAATATCCTCCTGTTATTATTAAGATGAAATGACCTTATGCATCTCATGCTTATAAAATAGTAAAAAAAGGAGCAAGTATTTATGAGGGTTATACAGTAAGTGCTTTTTATTCTTTAGGTGGACAAAGTAGGGGAGGGGTCTATGTTGATGTAGATGGCCGATCTTCTTGGATGGGGATTGTTTTTGTTAAATTAATAAAAGCAAAATTCTTTTTTAAGAATAATAAAAACGGCAGGATTAAAACTAGATTTGTAACTAAATCTTCTAATTATTATGAGCCGTATGGTTTGTCTAGTTCTATAATATATACGCCTTTGATTAGTGGTTATACTCCTATATATGCTAAGGCATGGTATAAATTGGTATAATATATATGTTTTTATATCAGTTTTTATATAGAATAAATATAGATTATAAAAAGCATTAATGCATTTTATTTAATAAATTAAACAAACAAATTAGATTGAATATTATGAATACTATAGATAAAATAATTAAATCATGGTGGGTAATCCTTTCATTAATTCCGTATATTAATGGTTTTGGAATCTTACATTTAGGTTTCAAACATAATAATCCTAATTGGGTTCTTGAAGGAATTACCTATGAAATACCGTGGATTGCTTATATTTTGACTTGGGGGATTTATGGGCCATCAAGCTTTCAGGGTACATTAATGGTAGTTTTAGGTTTAATGCTCTTGTTGGTAAGTATAATAAGATCTATTTGGCTAGCTGTAAAGCTTACTGATGTATATGATAATAATGAAAAGTATACTAATAGGCAGACAGAATTACATAATAGTCCAAGAGGCAATGATGATAATACTTCATCATCCAATACCTCCGAAACTTCCAATCAAAAACAGTCTAAAAATGATAATCGTAAAAGTGATTGTTGTTTATGTATGTTGCCAATATTTGTAATATTTGCTATTATTGCAATTATATAGGTTTTTTATGTCAATAATAGTTAATTTTTAATCTGTTTATTTATTTTTATCTATTTTCTATTTTTTCTATTTTTTTAAGACTAAATAATTAATTGAATCGGTTTAAAAATTAATAATTGATTTTTTTTTATAAATTTATAAATAATTAAATAATTATTTTAAAACTTCTCAATCTTATATTCAATATTGTCTTTTGAGAGTTTAACTCCTGTGGAGGTTTTGTTAATCACCAGTCCACTTAAACTATCACATGAACATAAAATGTCCTGTTCTGGATGTGTTCCTGGAGTTATGCTACAGTCAAATCTTACAGTATCTCCTATTGATAAGACCATAGTAAGTCTTTTGGAGGCATTATTGTCCTTTGGTAGAATTAATATTGGTGATTTCATATCACGTGTAACATAAGTAAGTGCTCTTATGCCTTTTTCATATTTTTCACCTTTGCCAAATGCAGAAACTGCTATAATATCATCATCTTCAGGGTATAATACAATTTCTTCATTTTCAGAAGTTTCTATAAAAAGCATATCGCAATTAGTCATTTTACTTATACCAACAATCCCTGTATCTCCAAGTAGAAATAATATTTCATCATCTTCAAGTTTTATATCCAATTTATCCACCTTAAAAAATAGTAATTAATTAAATTTTTGGTTTTATTCTTAAATTTAGTTTTTTGAATAATTAATTTATAAAATCAGTTAAAAATAAGTAATAATTTTAGTTTTAAATTAAAAATAGTAAAAAGGATTTTATATAAAAATAATATAAACTTTCTGTATCTTCACTTTTACAGTTAGGACAGATTACTTTTTTACCAATACCTTTAAATTCATTTCCACAACTTTTACATTTATATTTTTTTGTTTTTAATTGTTTTAAATTTAAATCGCCCATTGGACCTCCAGTAGAACACATAATTTCACCTCTTATTAATTATTTATATTTTTGTTAATGCTATTATTTAATTTTTATCAACTGCTTATTTTATAACTTTAAAACTATCAACACTATGTATAAGCTTTTGTGATGTGTTGATTTTTTTCTCGTTAGAATCCTCTTGTGCAGTTTCAAATAAAAGTGTATCGAAACCCTCATCTGCAATAGGTAATGTTACCCATTCCGGTGAGGTTCCTTCTGTAAAGGTATATTCTTGAATGCCTGTGTCTTCACTTAATTTATGGCCGTATTCCTTAGCTGTACTTGAATTTGTACTCATTACCTCTATAAATTCTGTTGGTTCCCAATACTCTTCCATTTCATGAACATCAATTACGGCAATTGGATTATATTGTATGAGATCTTTAACGATGTATTGATTTGCTAATAACTCTCCCATATGTCTATTTGTTTGGTAGTCATCAGTATCAATACCAGATGCATTCATGTTTAATTTAATGAAATAGACAACATATCTCTTACTTAAATTGTTCTCTTGGGTTAGATTAATAATCGTTTTATTGGTTGCATTATGAATACCACTTTCAAAACTATGAACACCTAGAATTAAAACTACAGTATCATTAGATGATGTGTTACCACATATTGTTTTATATACAGTACCATTAGTATTATTTCCAACTATGGAAGTTGCAATTTCATTTTGTTTAAATGGAGTATAATGAGTTACAGTTAGAAGAACTGCAAAAACACTTAATAAAATCAATATGGTAAGTAGAATTTGGTTTCGTTCTTTCATTATATCATCTTATAAATATCAATTTGAAAATGTAAATTTTCATATATATTATTTAAAATCTAATTATTGTATTTTATAATTATAGTTTAAATAAATTAATTATTTAAATTTAATTATTTACTGTTTAATTTTTTATTTAGTTTAATCTATAAATTTTAAGAAAAATTTATAATTTTAAATTTAAAACATGAATTATTTATAATAAAAAATATATTATATAATTATAATTATTTTAATTTTTATTTAAATGCCTTATATTTGGATATTTATTTTGTAATAAAAAGTCAATAATTTAAATTTACAATTATTTTAGTATTATTTGTCCAAATGGGGCAATAACAAGTAAAAAAAACTAAATTGAGGAAATTTAATGGATAAAAAGTATACAATTATAATAGCTGCAATATTAATTATTGTAGTTGCACTTATAGCATCATTTGCATTAGGATTATTTTCAACAGGCCCTACAACAAAGTTTAATAATGATTTTATGAGCGGTTCAATAGTTGGTACAGCTACAGAACAACCACAGAACAATAATTCTAATTATTCTCAGTGGGCACAAAGTTTTAAAGATAAAACAAATGGTATTGAATATAATATGTCTACCTGTGATAATGTAAGTTTGCTCTTGGATATTTTGCAGATACAAGGTGGAATGCCAAATCCTGAGGTGAGAAAATTCAATGGTGTAAACTGGACAATCTACTACTCACAGGCAGTTCCTACTACACAGGTTAATTCTAACAGTACAGATAATAATTCTAAACCTTTAGATGTTTATATTTTATCTGCAGATTATAATAATCAAAGTTATTTGGTATATGTAGTTTCCAATGGTACTGTTCCATGTGATGGATCTACCTATTGTAAATTATACACAGATTATATTGACCCATACTTAGATTCTGTTCAATTTAAACACTCAAATAATGTACCTCATATTTATGACCTTTTAGGTATGAGTCAAAGTGAGTATAAAGAACTATCAGATTATCTTGTACAACTTAAAGCAGGCAATATAACTGAGGAAGCTACGACTGAAGCAAGCGGATAAATTGTGAGTAAATTTTAATTTATTTACTCATTTTAATTTTTATAATTATATCTTATTAAAAAATATATTTTCTTTTTTTTTATCAATATTTTAATATAGAATTTTTTAGTTTATTTATTAATTTAAGTAATTAACATGGGTAAAAGGTTTAATATGGATGTAGTAATTTTTCATGCAGATGAGTGTGATAAACGTAAATGCACTGCTATAAAACTTGAAAAGGAAAAGAAAGGAAAGCTTGTGTATAAGTTACGTCAAATTCCAAGAGGTGCTATTGTTCTTAATCCCTTCTCTTCAAAGGCAGTTTCTCGTGAAGATAGAAAATATATTGAAAAAAGAGGTGTTGTAGGACTTGACTGTTCATGGAATAAGGTAAATAAGTCTGCTACCTTTTTCTCACTTTCAAAATATCACAGATCTTTACCATTTTTAATTGCTACAAACCCCGTTAATTATGGTAAGGCCTGCACATTATCTACAGTTGAAGCTATTGCTGCAACCTTCTATATTGCAGGATTTAAAGAAAAAGCTCATGATTTAATGGATGGGTTTAAATGGGGACATACTTTCATTGAATTGAACTATGAACTACTTGAAGCATATAGTGAAGTAGAAACAAGTGCTGAAGTTGTTCAGATACAAAACGATTTTCTTGATAGTCATAGTCTTAATTCTACTGAAGATTAATTTAAATTAATTAAATTAATTTATTTTAACGGATTTTCTTATTATATTTCATATATTTAATTTTTTATAAAAATATAGGATATTTTTAAAATAATAATAAGGTAAAAATATGATTTTAATAATTTAATTTTATTATTTTATCAAAAAATTTCTTATTTTTATGTAAAAAAACTTAATATTTAAATACTATTACATCAAAATATTTTATTAATAGTAATGAATAACTAATTTTCATTATAATATTCTTATTTAATTACTTACTAATCTAGGATTAGTATATATTTTATTTTAATTCATGTTT
>CAYQMW010000054.1:0-9714 GCA_964418715.1 uncultured Methanobrevibacter sp.
AGATAATTTATAAAATAAAATCTATATAAATTAATTTTTATTAAATTAATAATTTTATTAATAATTGAATTATGAATTAATAAAATAATAATTTATATTATATAATTATTTGTATATTTCTTGATATTTATATGTATGATAATTTTGATTTTTTGATAAATTTTTTAAATTTTAAAATTTTTTAAATATTTTTTTTTACTTTTAGGTGATTTTCAAATCAAAGCCTTAATTAATTAAAAATTATAAAAACAATTGTGTATTTGAAAATTAATAATTAATATATAATATAAATTAGTTTTAAACGAAAAATTTGGATTTTTATTATTTTGTATTAAAATTAGTTTATATTAAATTATTTACTATTGTAATTGGTTTCTATTAGAATTATAAGGTGTTGGTATTATTTTTGAAGAAGATTTAGTTTTTAATGGTGTAAGTATTCCACGAGCAGTTTTAGGTTTTGCTCCAATGACTTGTGAAGGCTATTTTGGTCATAGAACCAGAATATATGAATTGGATTTATATAATCAACCAGAAAAAATTGCTCCTCTTATTAAAAAGTCTTACGATTTAGGTATAAGGGCAATGAATCTTCCAAATGATCCTTCTATTTTAGATGCATTGGATATTCTAAAAGATGATGGAATTGAAATGAAAATAATTGGAACAATTGGCCACACCAAGGTTAATTATCTAATGCCTGATTTTAATAAGGCTCGAGAAGAAGCAGATTATATAACTGATATTGAAATATTATCTAATTATGATACTCCTGTAATGTTGGTTGATGATATGTTGGTCGATGCATATGATTGGGAGTTTACTTCAAAAATATTGGAGGAAATTAAAGATCAAGGTATAATTCCTGGACTCATTACTTCCAGAACATTTAACACTACTAAGGAAATATTATCTGGAAAAATAGACACTGATTTATTTGATTTTTATATGCTTCCTATAAATAAGGTTGCATATACTATGGATGTTGACTTTTTTGTAGATAGCGAAAAAGATGAGTTAAGTAATTTATTAAACCAATTAGATAAAAATATTATAGTTTCAAGGCTTCTTGCATGCGGTATTCAAAGGCCACAGGAGGCTTTCAATTTCTTCAAAACACTTGATTATGCTGATATGGCATGTGTAAGTGTCGCTTCTCAAAGAGAGGCAGAAGAAACCTTTGGTGTTTTAAAAGATTTGTGATTTGCTTAAATTTTATTTCGGTTTAATAGTAAATTTTTACTTTAAATGTAAATTTAAGTATCTTTTCTCTCTTTAACCATTTTAATAAAATCAGTTGAGTCATCAGCTTCTTTTAACTCCCAGGATTTAATAACTGGGATTCCATCAATTGATTCTTTAAATTTTTCATTATTAATTACAAAGAAAGAATCAGATGATGTAATAAGTGATAAGTCTTTAAGGGGAATAGCCATTCTTTTTAAGGTTTTAATATTTCTATTTTTATCCATATTTGCAATTAATGGGTTTTCCGCACTTTTTGTATCGTTAAGTCTTGCAAGAGCATCAAACGGTGTTTTGGTGGTGGATACTACACCAAAACCTAGTTTTGCAAGGTCATGATTCTTATTTGTTGGAATTTCCTCTGGACTTTTATATGGTTCTAAAACATCAATATCAAAGGTAATTTTTGTATTTAATATTTCTTCTAAAATCATTGCTGTTTCAATATTCGCTTTTACCTTGCCATTTTCATAGTTATATATTGTTTCTCTTGATACATGTGCAATATCTGCAAGATCTTTAAGTGATAGTGAGTATTCATCCCTAAATTCTTTAAGTAAATTACCGTTAATATTTACAAAGTATCCTCCACGGTCTGCTAATACTTCAGGGTATTCTCCGTTTATAATCATATTTTTAAAGGTTTCCACACTCACAGCAGGAATACCATGTCTTTCATATACAACATTGTCTTCAAGGGCATAACTTCTTGTTTTAACACCTACTAAAACTGGGCTTGCAAGAAAAACATCAGATATTTTTTTAATTTCTTCTACATGAGTTTCATTAACACTGTCAATATTTACGAGCACTTTCATTAAAAGGAGTAAAAGCTTACGTCTTGCTATCATGTCAAAACAGCTTTGTTCATATACATTTGATGTTTGAAAGCCTTCAACACGTAATAATTGGTTTATTTCCTGTATTAATTTATTCCTATCTATATTCATAGGAATCACCTCATGAGATACTATAATTTAATCTTATGCAATATATTTTATAATTAATTATTTGACTATTCATTATATATTATATATTTTTTACTTAAAAGGATTTTTATATTCTTATAATATTTTATCTAAATGATTACATCCAATGATTTGATGCAGTTTAAAATTTTATAAATGACTAATATAATAATATAATAATATTTATTATAATTTTTACTTGGAGTTGTTTACTATAGATTATATTTATGTAGGTATTGATGATACAGATTCACCAGATGGTATGTGTACTACTTATCTATGTATGGATTTAATTAAAAAATTAAAAAATGAGGGATTTATTATTGAAGGTTATCCTAGACTTATTAGATTAAATCCTTTTGCAAGATATAAAACCCGTGGTAATGGTGGGGTATCATTTAAGTTTCCAAAGGAACAATTTGAATATAATGATTTTAATAAGGCTCGTGACATTATTTTAGATGAAGTTTCTAAATTATCCATGTTTGATTGTGATAATACTAATCCAGGGGTTGTATTTTATTATGGTCAGATTACAGAAGAAATGGAAGACTTTGCTTACAGAGCACTTCATTCTATAATTACTATTGATGAGGCAGAAGAGTTTGCAGAGCATATTGGTGCAGAAATCTACAAGTTTAAAAAAGGAAGAGGTATTATCGGATCACTTGCAACAATTGCTTGTAAATTAACAGACTGTACCTATGAACTTTTAAGCTATAGGATAGAAGAAAACCGTGGAATGCCACGTAAAATAGACTATGATTCTGTATATTTGATGGATAAGGTTACTGATACTTTTGAAAATGTTGACGGTAAATATATTGCAATTGAACCAAAAACACCATGTCCAGTACTTTATGGTATAAGGGCAAATGATCCTGAAAGTCTCCTTGAGGCAAAAGAGATTGTAAAAGTAGATGAAGAGATTGAAGATTATTGCATATTTTTAACAAATCAGCATACTGATATGCATCTTGAAATTGCAGAAAACATTTCGTCTATGAATAAATACAGTTCATACATTGTCAGTGGTACAGTTAAAGACAGTCCTCATCCAATTGAAGGTGGCCATTTTTTCTTTACACTTGAAGATGAAACAGGTGAAATTGAATGTGCTGCATATGAGCCAACTAAAAGCTTTAGAAAAATAGTTGAAAAACTAAAAGTTAATGACCAGATTAAAGTATACGGTGGAATTGGAGAAGAGGGAACATTTAATATTGAGAAATTTCAGGTATTATCCTTAAACAATATCGAATATAAAAATCCTAAATGTCCTAAATGTGGAAAAACCTTAAGTTCTGCAGGTAAAAATAAGGGATTTAAGTGTAAAAACTGCTCTTATAAATCAAAGGAATTAAGCAAAATTCCCCACACAATTGAAAGGGATCTGGAAGTGGACAAATTCTATGAAACTCCTGTAATGGCAAGAAGACATTTGGCCAAACCATTATGCCGTATGAATTTGGATAATTGATTTTTGATTTTTTATAAATTAACTATTATAAAAACAAATTTCATTTTTTTTTATTTGTTCATATTTTGCATTTTAAAACAATATTTTTTCATATTTTATAATTTTATATTTTATATGTTTTTTTAAAAATATTGATATTTTTTAAATTTTTTTTAAAACTTTTCCAAATAATTTTACAATTTACTTTTTCATTTCACATTTTAGGAATTATTTTTTTGTAACTTATTCTAACGTCTCTTTTTGTTCACATTTTAGGAATTTTTTTTCATAAAATAGATTAGTTTATTAATAAAAACATACAAAATTATTTTAAATTATGGTAAGTTTAAAGTAGTGAAATTTCAATTTATAAAATAATATAATTATATCGTATATAGCTTTTTTAAAACTTTTTTCTTTATTAATAGGTTATAAAATGGGTAAAGATAATAAATCTCAGAAACGTAAGATTAGGCCGTGGATGGAATATAAACTACACATTGTAGTTTTTATTTTAGTAATTATTGCAGAATTAATTGGTACTCAAAGGATTTATTTAACTAAAACTGTAAGCATAGTTTTAATGCCATTATTATATGCAATGGTGTTGGGGTTGGGATTGTTTTTAGCTAAGCCTATTAAATTTATCCAAAATCATGAATCAAAAGTTGCTGAAGGTTTAATGATTTTGTTCATGGTTCCACTTCTTGCAAAACTTGCAGTTTCAAGTGGACAGGCTTTTAATGCATTATCTTTTGCACCTGCAATTATTTTACAAGAAATTGGAAATTTAGGAACAATCTTCTTTGCTTTACCAATTGCACTTCTTTTAGGATTCAAACGTGAATCTATTGGTATGACAAGTTCAATTTGTCGTGAGCCGAATATTGGTATTATTATTGATAAATATGGTGTTAGGTCTCCTGAGACTAGAGGAGTTTTAACCGTTTATGTTATTGGAACTATAATAGGTACTGTTTTTATTAGTTTAGTTGCTAGTTTAGCTACTGCACTTCCACTTCACCCTTATGCTCTTGCTATGGCAACTGGGGTAGGTAGTGCAAGTATGAATGCTGCAGCTATTGCACCACTTCTCAGTATTTATCCTAATATGGCTGACCAGATTTTAGCATTTTCAGGTTTTTCAAATCTTTTAAGTTTCTGTTTTGGAATTTATTTAACAATATTAATCGGTCTTCCAATTACTGAAAGACTTTATCGCTGGTTAGAACCTAAAATAGGTAGGACAACATCAGCTTCCATAGAACCTGAATCCTATGAAGATGAGAAAGGTATGAAGGATCATAAATTGGATAAAGAAATTAATAAACTTAGTTTTAAAAGACTTACTGATTGGGTTGTTTTACTTTTAATTTTCTCTTTCATTGTTTCCTGTGGAAATTATATTGCAACTGGAGCACCATTTATGGGCTCTTTTATAGGAATGCTTATTTTATCTGCAATGGCTTATATTAGTTTTGTTCTTGAAAGACTTTCTCCACATAATGTTTCATCTATTATCTGGGTCAGTTTAATTGGTATTATTCTTGCACTTCCAATGGTGCCGACTTCTCAATATATTGTCCCATTTGTTGATCATGTAGATTTAACTGCAATTGTAACTGTTTATCTTGCATATGTAGGTATATCTATTGGAAGAGACTGGGATCAATTTAAGAAATTAGGTTGGAGAGGAGCTATTGTAACCTGTTTTGTTATTTTAGGAACTTTCTTATGTTCTGCTTCCATTGCACATATTTGTTTGGTCTTTACAAATGCAATTTAAATACTTATTCATAAAAACAATTTTAAAAACTATTTTTCATTTATTTTTCATTTAGAAAAAAATATAAATTTTATAATAATATACTAATTATAACAATTTTAGGTGTAATCATGGATGAAGTTTTAATTAAAGATGTAACTATTATAGATTCTACTTATAGTGATGAGTTAAATACATCTATTTTAATCTCTAATGGTAAAATCAAGGAAATATCAAAAAACATTAAACCATCAAAAGATATCAATATAATTGAAGGGGATAATCAGTACATACTTCCAGGTTTTATTGATATGCATGTTCATTTAATGGCAAATGGTTTTCACTATGATGACAATATGGAAAATCCATTATCTACTTATTTCTATAATGGTCTTCAAAATGCAAAAGATACAATAATGGCAGGAGTTACCACTGTTCGTGATTGTGGTCTTGCAGATATTGGTTTTAAAGCTGAATCCTACAAATTTAGATTTCCAATGCCTAAAACTATAATAAGTGTTTCACCATTGTCAATTACAAGAGGGCATTTTGATTTTACAAAAGACTCTGGTCATGATATGAGGATTCAATATCCTGGACTTCCGAGAACTGTTGGCGATGGGGAAGTAAATGCACTTAAAATGACCAGGGAATGTATTGGTGCAGGTGCTGATTTTATTAAAGTTATGGCATCTGGTGGCGTTTTATCTGCATCAGCTATTCCGAAATATCCTGAATTTAATGTAAAAGAACTTAAAACCATTGTTTCAGAAGCATCAGCTCAGTTTAAAAAAGTAGCTGCTCATTGCCATTCAAAACAAGCAATGGAAAATTGTATTGCTGCAGGCATATCTTCAATTGAACATGGAACATATATAGATAAGCAAATTGCTGTTAAACTTAAAGAGAATAATATTTCACTTGTTCCAACATTAGTCGTACATAAAGAATTATGTAAAAATCCAAATGGAGATTACAGATTAAACAGTCAAAATAAAAAGAAATTAAAAGAGGTTATTAAGGTTCACTCAGAAAATCTAGCTATTGCATATGATGTAGGGGTAAATCTTTTAATGGGTACAGATTCTGGTGTTATAAGACATGGAATTAATCTTGAAGAATTAAGCCATTTGGTAAGTATTGGAATGGATGAAAAAGAGGCTCTTGCATCTGGAACAATTAAGGCAGCAGAACACTTAAATCAAGATAAAAAGATTGGTTCTATAGAAATAGGTAAAGATGCAGATTTAGTTTTATCTGATAAAAATCCATTAGATGATATTTCATATATTGGAGATTCAGATAATATTAAACTTGTAGTAAGGGATGGAAAAATAATTAAAAATCTCTTATAATTTTTTTTGGAGTGTTTTTTATAAAAACATTATGTGAACATTCAGTAATATTTGACTTATATAAAAATTTAATTAATAGTTTAAACAAATTAAATTATTAATTAAATATTATTATTTATATCATTAAGTTTTGTGTGTTTTTATGATTGTAAAGGAACTTGCTAATTTTATTGTAAATTTAAAATATAATGACATAGGTGAAAATGCTATTAATAAAGCAGAATTATGTTTTATTGATTATATTGGTGTATATTTAAGGGGTAAAAATGAAATTGCTCCACAAACCATTAAAAAATCTATGCGTTTAATTGATAAAAATTATAAACATTCTATGTTAGAGGATGCATTATTTTTTGCAACTGCAGCACATGTTCTGGATTTGGATGATGGTCATGATATTGCAAGTGTTCATTTAGGTAGTGTTGCATTTTCAACTGCAATAGCAATGAGTCTTAAACTTGAAGTTACAGGTCGTGAATTTATAGAGGCAGTAGTCTGTGGTTATGAGACCGGAATTTTACTAGGTACTATTGTAAATCCTAATCATAGAAATCAGGGATTCCATTCAACAGGTACTATCGGAACATTAATTGCAGGTGCTGTTGCAAGTAAAATACTTAGACTTAATCTTTATCAAACTATACAATGTTTAGGTATTTGCGGAACTCAATCTGCAGGTCTTTTAGAATCAGATCATCAGGGCACAATGTCTAAGGCATTTCATGCAGGTAATGCTGCAAGGTCAGGGATTGTTTCAGCATTTTTAGCTTATAATGGTTTTACAGGTCCTGAGTCTATTATTGATGGTGAAGAAGGATTTATAAAAACAATGGCAATAGGTGATGTTGACTCTGAAGAACCTTTAAGAAAGATTAATAAAAGTAAAATTAAAAGAACTCTTGATAAATTAGGAGAATACCTGCAAATTGAAGATGTTTACTTTAAAATATATCCATTCTGCAGACACATTCACTCTTCAATAGAATCTGCACTTTTCCTTCAAAATACAATTAAAGATGATTATTCTGCAATAGATTCAATTGAGATTTATACTTATAAAATTGCTTCTGAACATAATAATTACAATCCCTCTAATAGGGAGGAGTTAAGACAATCTTTACCTATGGCTGTGGCAATTGCGATTATATGTGGTGAGGTCAGTTTAACTAAAATAAATTATCTTATACAAGATGGTTTATTTAGAGATTTAGATGAAGTTACAGATAAAAAGGTTAAGGATATAAAAACTTTAGCATCTAAAGTTAATATTATCAATAAAAAAGAATTTGATTCTCTTGAAGAAGGTGCTCGTCCATCTAATGTAAAAATTATATTAAATAAAGAGTTTAGAGGTGGAGTATTTGAACACACTACAATTTTCTCTAAGGGAAATAAACGTAATCCCGTAAGTCCTGGTGAAGTTGTAGATAAATTCAGAAAATTAAATCCTAATTATGGTATTAATAGACTTAATACAATTGATTATATGGAATCTTCTAAAATGGATGATGTACTTAAAATGTTACTTGATTTTGATTAAAAAGATTAATCATTGTTAGATATAAATTAATAGAATTATTAATTAATAATTTGGCTATATGAAGATATGTTCAGCTAATTTAAAGGATAAATTATTATTGACTAATTATTATTGTGATGATTTAAATGATGGATGAGACTAAAAATTTTCTAGAAACTATGGGTATTGAGAGAAAAAATGAGAATTTCATTTCAGATAAACGTTTTAATGATGGTGGTCAATATAGGCTTGAAATACCTGGAATTCAATCACCAAGCGCACTTGAAACCATAGTTAAAACATGTAAAAAAGAGGATATTTTCATTCATCGTGTAACTCAGACTAAGGGTATAATGTTGTTATCAGATGATGAAATCATAAAAATGGCAGACCTTGCAAGGATATCTGAGATAGAACTATTTTTGGCTGTAGGTCCAAGGGCTCCATATGATACAAGTGCAAGTGTAAATACCTCTGAAGGTCTACGTATAGGGTATAGGCTTAGAGGTTATGATAATTTAGTTTATGCAATAGAAGATGTTAAAAGAGCAGCTGCTTTAGGTATAAGGGGAATATTATTATATGATGAAGGTTTGCTTTACATTTTAAATGAGATGAGAAAAGAGGGAGAACTCCCTTCTAATCTTCACTTTAAACTATCTGCTCATGCAGGTTGTTCAAATCCTGCAAGTGCTAAATTATTTGAAAATTTAGGTCTTGACTCATTAAATCCTGTTAGAGATTTACAGATTCCAATGCTTGCATCAATACGTTCTGCAATTAATATTCCTATAGATTTACATACTGAAAATCCTAAATCTTCAGGAGGTTTTATTCGCCACTATGAAGTGCCTGAGATGATAAAGGTTGCAAGTCCAGTATATCTTAAAACAGGAGGCTCAGTTGCAAAAACTCACTCCTGGGATACAACAAATGCTGATGCAGAAAAAAGGGTAAAACAAGTAGGACTTGTAAAAAGAGTTATTGATAAGTATTGTCCAGAGGCAGTTGAATCTCCAAAAGCATCAAAAGATCTTGCAATACCTGAAAACTAATTAAACTATTTTTTATGTGGAAAAATGTCACTTCAAGAAAAAATCCAAAATGCAGTAATTAAGGCAAGCACTACCTATAGTGAGGATAGAATCGAGGGATTTAAAAAAGCTCTTTTAAATGAAAAGAGTTTGAACAATGAAAATGCTATTTGGACACTTGAAGCTATGATTAAAAATGAGGAAATTGCAAGAAAATCAAAACTTCCATTATGTGATGATACAGGTATTCCACATGTATTGATTGAGTTAGGTAAAAACAGACAACTGCCGGAAAATTTCATTGAGGATATTAAAGAAGGAATAAAAATAGGTTTGGATAAATTACCTGGAAGGCCAATGGCAGTTAAA
>CAYQMW010000054.1:9724-12286 GCA_964418715.1 uncultured Methanobrevibacter sp.
GAACAGAACTAATTCGACTTGAGCAGTCAGAAGGTTTATATGATAATGCTTCAATGATTGAAACAGCTCCTATATCAATTGATTCTTTTGATAAAAATCACATTACTTACAATGAATCTTTAGAAGATGAAATCCATATGCATTTATTGCTTTTAGGTGGAGGTCCTGAGATAAGATCTAAAACCTATAGGGTATTTCACAAACACGATAAAACTGTAGTTATTGATGAGACTATTGATTGGCTTAAGGATTCACTAAAAATGTTAGGTTGCACTCCTGCAATTCCTGCAATAGGCATCGGTAGAACTCACTATGAAGCAAGTCATCTGATGCTTAAGGCTATGGTTTATGGTAATCTAAATAAACAATCAGAAACAGAACAATATATAACCGACAGTTTAAATCAATTGAATATAGGTCCTATGGGTCTTAAAGGAGCTACAACAGTTCTTGGAACATTTTTAAATATTGGTCCTCAAAGGGCAAGTGGTGTAAGAATTGTATCTACAAGACCATGTTGTTTTGTTGAGCCCCGTAAATGGACTGTTAAGATTTAATTTAGATAATTAATATAATTAGATTATTCAGATAATTTAAATAATTAAAATATTTATCATTATACTTAGAAATAAACAAAGAGGTTAATAAATTGACCACAGAAAATCCAAATAAAAATAAAGTTTCAAATCCTAAGCTTAAAACATCTATTACGAAGGTTGAACCAAATAAAATCATAACAAGAGGATATAACCAGGAAGATTTAATAGAAAACTTAAGTTTTTCTGAAATGGTTTATCTTGTATTAATTGGAAAATTACCTACTAAAGAAGAAGGCGAATTATTAAATCAGGTACTAGTTTCCTTCTGTGATCATGGTGTTACTCCTCCAAGTACTCAAACAGCAAGGATTATTGCATCAAGTGGTTCACCAATAAATAATGCAGTAAGTGGAGGATTATTGTCATTTGGTTATAATCATGCAGGAGCTATTGAAAAAGTAATGATGATGTATCAGGATTCAATAAATTCATTACATATAACCGGAGATGCGGATTTGGATAATCCTCAAATAACAGATAAGGCAGTGGATATAGTATATGAAAGTTTATCTCATAATGAAAAAATCCCTGGTTTTGGCCATAGATATCACACAAAGGATCCTCGTGCAAGAAAATTATTAGATACTGTAATTGAGA
This sequence comes from uncultured Methanobrevibacter sp., assembly GCA_964418715.1. Taxonomy (GTDB): domain Archaea; phylum Methanobacteriota; class Methanobacteria; order Methanobacteriales; family Methanobacteriaceae; genus Methanarmilla. The sequence continues at coordinate 10,921 of CAYQMW010000054.1, forward strand.
AGGGTAATCTTGGACCACATATAAAACTAGCTATTTCCATAGAACATTTGCTTATTGAAAAGAAAGGAATCTATTTAAATGTTGATGGGATTAACGGTGCAATACTTTCAGATTTGGGCTTTAATCCAAAATTCGGTTTAGGAATATTCATGATTGGAAGACTTCCTGGCTTAATAGCACATAGTTATGAAGAAACTATGGATGGGGAAGAATTTAGAAGATTCTGTGATATTGATGATATAAGTTATGAAGGTTTTGAAAATAAAACAGTTAACAATGATAAATAGATATGTATAAATACAATTTTTAAATTAATTTAATTAATCATAAAGGAGTTATTAAAATGGAATTTTTTGAAACTATTGAAAAAAGATATAGTGTACGGGGATATACAGATGAACCTGTAAGTAAAGAAGATTTGGATAAAATATTAGATGCAGCAGCACTTGCACCTACTGGGGTTAATTTCCAACCATTTAAGGTATATGTTATTGACCCAAAGAAAAATGCTGATACATTAAAAAAGGTCTATCCTGCTGAATGGTTTTTAGAAGCACCTGTTGTTTTATGTGTAGCAGTTAGTCCTGAGAAGGCATGGACCCGTAAGGCAGATAATAAAAATATTGCAGATGTTGACGGAACTATTGTAATGGATCACATTATTCTTGCTGCAACTGCATTAAATCTTGGAACATGTTATATTGCAAACTTTAACCCTGAAGAGGCAGAAAAACTTATTGGATCTGATGAATATGTGCCATTATTATTTACTCCACTTGGTCATATTGATGCAGAACCAAGAGCTCAGGATAAAAAACCTAAAGAAGAATTAACCGAATATATCTAATTAAGAGATTAGATGATATAAGTTATCAATCAAAAAATAATAAAAAAATAACTAGGTATATGCAAAATTAAATTAACTTAAAAATATTTTGAAGGTAATTAAATGAAACCCTATACATTACATGCTAAAAATAAAGAGAAAATGGAAGAACTTCGGGAGTTATTTATTGAAAACGGATTTAAATTAAATACTGAAGGAGATAATTTTGTTTTTTTATTTAAAAGAGCTTATGGTAATTGGGTTGCTCATTTAATTTTTATTATTTTAGCATGTCTAGTGTCTGCACTGTTTATATTTGTAAATTTAGTTATATTTTTATATTATTTTTATAAAAAGTCCCAGTATGTTTTAATTACAACTAAAACTACTGATAATGGTGAAAAAATAGAGTTTGATAAATTGGAAGATGTTGATTTGAAAAGGGGAAAGTTTTCTTAAATATTTAATTTTTTCCAATAAGATTTAAAATTGAGTAATTAATTGTATTTTTCTAATTAGTTTAGTATTTTTTTGTGTTTT
>CAYQMW010000055.1:0-12248 GCA_964418715.1 uncultured Methanobrevibacter sp.
GATATGCTCTCTTTTACATTGTTTTAAGGTGACTTTATATTTTTTTTATTATGAATTGGATATATAATTAGATATATAAATTTGATTTTATAATTTTTATAATAAGTTATATATATTATAATATATTATTAGTTTAATTTAGATATATTTTTTTAGGATTGTTTTGTATAGGGGTTTTTATTTTTTCAAAATCACTAAAAATTTTTAAAAAATATCTTATATAAAACAAGCTTTATATATAAGAACATATCAATATTTTATTATCATTATTCTTTTAATGACTATTTTTGCTCTATTGTTCTTAATTTTAAAAAAGAATATAAATAAGTAATTTCTTGCTAACTTATTTATTTGAGAGTTATTTTAAGTTTGCGATTTAAAATTATTATATAACAATTTATTAACAAAAAATTAATTTTATTAGGTGAAATGAATGTCAATTAGTCAAGGAAAATCAGTAAGGAGTCCTTCTGGTGGAAGATTAAGATCTAATCATGGAAAAAGAAAATCAGAATTAGGTAGATCTTCAGCTGAAACCAAATTAGGTGGAAAAAGATTAAGAAAAATTAGAACTCGTGGTGGAAACGAGAAATTCAGATTAGATGTTGGAAACAAAATTAATGTTATTGATCCAAAAACTAATAAAGCTGAAACTCTTGACATCTTAGATGTTGTAGAAAACAAAGCAAACCCAAACTACGTAAGAAGGAACATTATCACTAAAGGTGCTATTGTAGCAACTTCTAAAGGTGATGCAAAAGTTACTTCTAGACCAGGTCAATCTGGTGTTATTTCTGGTGTTTTATTATAAACACTTATCTTTTTTTTATTTTAATTAATTATTTAAATATAGAATTTTTAATTTTTAATTAATTCTTTTTTATTTTTCAATTAGGATTTTTCTAATTTTAATCAAAAGTATTATTTTTACTGATATTTTTATTATTCTTAAGATTTTATTTCGTCAAATCTTTTTTTTAATTTTTTACTTAAGTTTACTTGAAAACATTTATATATTACTTGATATATATTATATTAAAATAATATTAAAAATGTTAAAAATATTTTACATGTTTCAAAATATAAAATATTTATCTTAAAAAAATTAATGGAGGTGGAAAGATGGAAAGATCTCAAAAGCTAATATTGTTTTCATTATTTTTGATGGTATTATTAGTATTTACTTCCAGTGTAGCTGCTAGTGATTTATCTATTGATGATACAGTAGGCTCAAATGACAATTCAATAAATAATAATGTTGATTTATCTGCTGTTGATAATAATAACAATGATAACGCTAATAATAATGGTGTAACTAAGAAAATTTCTTCTAATATTTCTACAAATCCAAATGAAAAGATAATTACTTCTTCAAATGTTGTAAATGGAAATAAATCATTAAAATCCTCAAATAATGGTTCAATTATTAAATCCATTAGAAATCCAGTATTAAATATTACAGTTCGTGATGCATATAATAATAAAACTGGAAATTATTCTGAAGATGGATTTTTAATTGAAGGAGCTATTATTAAAATTTACAATGTTTCTGACGGTTCTCTTGTATTAACTGGTGTAACTGATAAGAATGGAAATTATCAGCTAGCTGAACTTGGATATGGAACATATAATATTACAATTTCATATTCTACTTATCTTCCGATTTCCTGGTGCTTTAATATGAGTATGTCAGAACGTCGCCATAGTTGGGATAAGACCTTTTATCCAGACATTGCATTTGTTGTCTATTATACAGGTCATAGTAATAAAATAAACTATTTAATGAATTTAAGTAGAAGAGTTTATTATATTAACAATTATAATCCTTTTGAAAGTGATAAATTATGGTTACTTGAACATGCTAATTATATTCATTTAGATATGTATTCAGATGAAATATTTTCAAAGTATTCTTCATATATTATCAATTCACCAGCAAATAAGAATTATAAGATTGCATATACTTTTGGAACTAATGTTGTAGGCTCTGCTACCTATTTTAATTTCATTGGTGCAAGTCCTGATAATAACACTATAAACACATTAGAAAATACCTATATAGGATCTTATTTCCAGGCTAGTGAAATAACTAATAGTGAAATTTTAGCTAAAAACATGAAAAATTTATTTGATTACATTCGTTTTTTACTTAATGAAACTAATGTAAATCCTACTTTAAATTCAAGTAGAACTCCTCTTCTATCTCCAACATGGGGTATTTACCATCCAGATTATGGAAGTGTAGAATTTTCCCCATCACAAACTGAAATTAATACTTGGATTAATAAAAACCCAGGATATGGCAAAGATGGTCAAGGAAGTTTAAATTGGATGAGTGAGGAATATATTGCTTGGCAAGTTGATAATACAAGTCCTGATGAACTATTTGGTCGTTTTGAAATGTGGTACAATGCAAACAAGAAAAGTATCACTACTCCATATATTATTGTTGCAAGTTATTATGCAGGTGGAAATCTTATAGATGCCTTAATTAAGTCTTATGAATCTCAAGGCAGGGCTGCATTTAATCTTTATCAAAGTGAACAAACACCTTCCTTAAGTTCACTTCTTGTTATGTTTGAGAATTTCACTTCAAGAGGTGTCTCTGGTGTTAATTCATTATACTCCTGGTCATTAGATTATGCAAATTCTACTAATGGTGGAGCAATCAAAGATTTACAAACCTTAAATGTTGAAGTTACTCGTGCTTTAGCTCAAATAAGTGAAGAAAGTTACAACAGTGAATATGGTCCTCAAGTAGAATGGACATATTCAGTTACTATTCCTTCATTTGAAGGTGTATTCGGTACAGTTGAAGTATCTTATACAAATTCTAAAGGTGAAGAAGTTGTAATTCAATCTGGTGTTGATAAACTTGTTCAATTATCTATTGGTTGGGCTAAACTTAAAGAGATGAACAATTCCGATAAGAAAATTGCTATTGTCTTGTATAATTACCCTCCAGGTAAAAGTGATATTGGAGCAAGTTATTTAGATATCTTTAACAGTACTAGGATTTTACTTCAACTATTGGCTGATAATGGTTATGATATTGGAATGAGTAAAGATCAAATTCCAGATGAAGAAACTTTAACTATGTTAATAGAAGAAGCTTGTAATAAAGGTTCATGGGCACAAGGTTATTTAAATGATTATGTGGAAAAATATTGGGATACTTTACAAGCTAATGGTCAGTTAGTAAGTTTGACTCAATATAAAAAATATTTAAATTCATTAAATCCTTCCTTAAGAGATGAACTCATTAATCATTGGGGTAAAGGTCTTGGAAAAATAATGGTTTATAATGGAACTAAATATGGAAATACAAAATATATTGTAATTCCAGGTATTACATTTGGAAATGTCTTTGTAACTTTCCAACCTAGTAGAGGATGGGAAGAAGAAGATATTGCAAATTACCATAATGCAACCTTACCTGCTCATCAACAATATATTACATTCTATAAATGGTTGTCTGAGTATTATAAAGCTAATGCAATCATTAATATGGGTACACACGGTACCTTAGAATTTTTACCTGGAAGAGATATTGGTTTAAGGGAAGATGATTGGAGTTTTGAATTAAACAGTGTTCCAACAATCTATCCGTATATTGTTTCAAACCCTGGTGAAGCAATGATTGCTAAAAATAGATTAGGTGCTTTATTGATTTCTCATATGACTCCTGCAACTGTTATAAGTGAATTATATGGAAATTACACAGTTTTAAAAGAATACATTGCTAGTTATCAAAATGCAATTAGGGTTGGCAGTACTCAAACTGCTGAACAATATAAACAATTGATTCTTCAATTGTCTAATTCATCTGCAATAGGTTTTGGCACTCCTGCTAAAGGTCAAAGTTTCGATGATTGGTTAAATTCCATTGAATCTAAATTAGATGATTTAGAAAATGATTTAATTACATATGGTTTACATACTATTGGTAAAGTATTAACTGGAGAAGAACTAATCCAAGAGATTATTACAATTACCACAGCAAAAACTAATGTTTACACAGATATATTACATTACTTATATCCTGAATTGAGTAATTTGAATTTCTATGACATTAAATCTAATCCAGATTATAAAACTCAGGTCAATGCTACAAAAATTTGGTTATATGAGTTTATAGCAAGTATGATACCAAATGAAAATAATTTTGATGAATTGATTTCTGCAATGGGTATTAGTAGGGATTCTGATTTATTTAAAGATTTATCTCTTGCAAATGCAACACTTCTTGCAATTTTAAATAATGAAGAATGGAATGGAATATTGTCTGCATTATCTGGTGGATATGTAAGGCCTGGACTTGCAGGAGATCCTGCATATGCAGATGTTCTTCCAACAGGAAGAAGTATTTATACTGGAGATACTACTAAAATGCCTACACAAGCAGCATGGTCTGCTGCAAAGAATATTGTAGATGCAACATTAATCAATTATTACTTGAAAAACAATTTCACATTCCCATCTCTTGTAGCTATTATTATGTGGGGTACTGAATTATTACGTACTGATGGTTTGGCAATTGCTGAATTCTTGTACTACCTTGGTGTTAAACCGGTATGGCTTCCAAGTGGTGTTGTTGATGGTGTAGAATTGATGGATTTATCTGAACTTAAGATTACACTACCTGGTGGTTTAACGATACAAAGACCACGTATTGATGTATTCACAAGTATGGTAACAAGTAACGTCGGTTGGATAAAATTACTTGTAGATGGTTTATCTCTTGCTGCTTTAAACACTACTGATGAGAGTTTTGAATATAATAAAGTGAAATTACATTATAATCAAACAGGATCTCTTGATAGGTTATTTGGTTTACCTGGAAATGTTCTTGAAGGTACTGGTATGAGTGATTATATACCAGCAACAAGTAACTGGTATGATACAAATATTAATATGTCAAGTACATTAACCAATATTTATCTAAATCGTGTTTCATATTCATGGGGTATTGATTCAGATGGTAAATTAGTAATTAAAAAACAGACAGATGCTTACACAAATTTACTTAAAAGTGTAGATTTAGTTACTCAGAATATTGATAGTACCTGGAGATTCTTAGATTCTGATGATTACTATGATTGGTTCGGAGGATTAATCGGTGCTTCTAATGGTGTTGGAGGACATGCTCAAACTGCGGTTGTAGATACGAGAAATCCAAACAATCTTATTGTTAGAAGTGCTTCTCAAGAGTTAGAACTTGAAATAAGATCTACTCTTTTAAATCCAAAATATCAAGAAGGGCTTCTTAATGGCGCAAGTGGTTGGAATGCTTATGCTGCAAAAGTACAAGACTTATATGCATTTGCTACAGTAAGTGGAGATTCATCACTTGTATCTCAAAATACATGGTCTCAACTTGCAAACGGTATAAACCAATTAGGTTCAAGAGTCAATTCTGCAAGTTCTGCTTATGGTTGGGAATCAGCTGCAGCTTGGATGATATATGCAGCTAAAACTGGATTATGGACTCCGACATCTGCTGCAGATAAAGCAACCTTACAGGAATTAGTTAATAATTATGTTCAAAAGGTTGTAGATTATCAAGCATTTGCATGTTGTCACCATACTGACCCATTCTCATTTAACAGTGATGTAGCATCAATGTTTACAGGTAGTAATGCAGATTTACAAAAATTCAACCAATTATTTAAAGAAATGTCTGCTACAAATCAGGATTTAACTTCAAATCAACAGCAAAATACTAATACTAATTCAAATCAAAAAGTTAATGGTTCATCAACTACCAATAATAATCAGGGCCAAAGTTCAGGATCTTCTCAAGGTTCACAAGGTTCGGCTGGTCAATCACAAGCTAGTGTTGGTCAAGGTGGTGCTTCTGCAGCTGTAACTGGTTCTGCAGGTTCAAATGCAAATGATGGCAGTGAAGCTTCATCACAAGCTTCAACTGAATCCTCATCATCTCAGGAAGCATATGAATTAAATGAACAGTCACAACCTTCTAGCGGAAGTGAAGCTTCATTACCTATTGAAGTAATGGCTTTAATCATTGCACTAATTGTAATATTTGGTTATGGATTCTTTAGAAAAAACCGTATTAATGAAGAATTTGAAGAATATTAATCCTCTTTTCAATTTTTTTTAATTCTTTTATTTTTATTTACATTATTTAATTATTTTAAGATAAAATTTAACAATTATATTTTAAGAAAGTTAACAACAATCAATTAATTTAGTTATAATCTTTCTTTGTAAAATTAGTAATTTTAATATTTTTTATTACAAAATCCATTCAATTTTAATACATAACAAATAAATTTGAAAATTATATATACTAAAATCATTAAAATAATTATTGATTGATAATTTTTAAGTTTTAATTTAATTTATGAAAATTATTATGATTAATTTAATTTAAACTATTTAAAATAAGTTTAAAATATTTCTATAATTATTTTAGAAATCTAGAGGTGAAAAATTGCAATTAAATAAAAAGATATTAATCTCTATGATTCTTATCTTATTCATATTATCTATTGGTGCTATTAGTGCTGCTGGAGAAGATGTCGCTAGTGATGGCCAATTAGCAAGTGTAGATAATGATATTTCAAATAGTCATATTGTAGAATCAGATGTAGATGAGTCTTTAGATGCTGATGCTCCAATTTCATCTTCAGTTGATGAGAATTGTGAAGTTTCAACTACAGTCAATAATGAGGATACTGTTAAAGCGTCATCTGTTGTTGAGGTAACTCCATCTACATATTCAAATTATTTTGATAATGATGGTAATATTGTATCTGGAATATCTGAAGGAGATATAGTAGATTTATCTGGAAAGTTTATTAATAAAAAATTTATAATTAACACACCACTTACTATAACTTCATCTAAAGTAGATGCAATATTTATTAACAGTACAATTAAAGTTAACTCTCTTGGAGCAGGATCCAATATATCCTATATTAAATTTAATAATTCTAATGATTATGGTGTGGGAGTAACTTTAAATGAAACTAGTTCAGTTACAATTAGTTATATTGATTTTTATGGAGACGGTAATGGTGCTTCTGGTGTATTTTTAGTCGGAACAACTTTATCTAAAATATTAAATTCTAAAATATTAACTGAACCAAAAGGTAATGATAATCAATGGACACATCCTGCAATACTTTTAAAACATTCACATAATAATACAATATTTAATAACACTATTTTAATAGGAGATAATAATGGAATTTACCTTTCATTTTATAATGATGGAGGATCTTCCAATTATAATCAAATTATAAATAATACTGTTAAAAGTATAATAAATAATCCAACTAGTTGGAATTATGCAATTCAATTGATGGGTTCCTATAACCTTGCAGAAAACAATACTGTGATTGGAACATACAGGGGAATTACCTCTGCTAATGGTGTTGGAAACAGTATAATCTCCAATGATTTAATTAATATTACTGGTGTTGATTATTCAACTGGTGGTGTTACTGGTGGAGATTATGCTATTGAAGTAGTTGCAGATTCTATTGTTAAAAATAATAGAATTATTAATGGAAAAGTTTCAGCAGGTATTAGGATAATCGGTTCAAACTGTAATGTAACTGGTAATACAGTTGAAATCACAATAGCATCTGGTAGGGGTATTGATATTGAAGCTGATTGGGCATATGTTGTTGGAAATAATGTATCAACCACTGCTTCTTCTGGAATATATGTTTATGGTCCTGTTAAAAACATTTTAATAGATACTAATATTATTAACACTTCAAGTAATGGAATTTTAATTAAAAAACAATCAAGGTTAAAATATCCTACTTATATTAATATTACAAATAATGATATTACAACTACCTCTTCTGTTTCAATTAATGCTTTAGAAAGTTCTAATGTAATAATTTCTCAAAATTTGATTAATGGTGTTTTGGATAGTGTAGATAATTCAAGTATTATGTTCCCTGATATGCAACCTGGTGATGACCCTGGTATAATAACTTATAATGGAACAGTACATAATATAAATCCTGAAAGTTATGATATGTATATTGCTCCTGATGGAAATATCATCACAAGTATGGTAAAAGATGGAGATATATTAAATTTCACAGGTGACTTTATAAATAAAACAATAATAGTCTCATCACAAGTAAAAATTACAGGTAATGCTAATTTCTATAACACTACATTCAGAGTAACTTCACCATATGTATTCATTGAAAACATTCACATTACTAACAATAGAATTGAAGGTACAAATCAATATGGTATCCATATTTATGAAGCAGACTATGTTTATGTTAACAATACTTTCATAAATGTGACTGATAAATATGCTGCTTATGCAATTTATATTCAAGATTCAACCGGTTCTAAAATTATGTCCAATACTTTAATTTCAAGTGGTGACTATTTAACTTACACTATACTTGGTTTTGAAATATATAATACTACAATCTATGATAATAAAATTTACACCAACGGAACTGGGGAAAAACACAGTTATGAATCTTCAATTTGTATTGATGGAAACGGCTCCTGTTTGGATGGTCAGACATGTATTGATGGAAATACTGGTGAGGGTAGTTGTATTGATGGTCAAACTTGCCTTGATGGTGAGACTGGTGGCAGTTGTATAGATGGAGACAACTCCTGCACTGATGGTGGACATATTATACCTGAAATATACAGAACCTATGGTATTTTACTTTTATACTCTTCAAACAATGTTGTTGATTATAATACCATTGAAGTAACTAGTAAATTAAACAATACTGATCTTGAAGATATTACTAATGCAATTGTCGGTGTGGATATGTATTATAATTGTTTCAATAATACTATAATTCACAATATAATAATTGTATATGGTAATGACCCTTACATGTATGGTACTGGTGTTTTAGCAGCTCCTACTGGAACTGGTACTACACAGGCTAGCAGAAACAAATTTATAGCAAATGATATTACTATTGAAGGTCCATACATGGCAACAGGTATTATTATTGGATATAATAGTAAAGACAATATTGTGGATGATAATGGTATTGATATTGGAAGTGGTGTATTTGCTTATGGAATAACCCTTGAAGCTTCTAATTATAATAATGTTACTTCTAATGATGTTTTTGCTGATTCTGGTATAATTTACTTAATTGAAGCTTTTGCATCAAGTAATAATATTATAAGCGGAAATAACCTTACTGCTAGTGGTAATTATATTTATGGAATTGCTGGATCTGCATCTAAAAACAATAAAATATTTAATAATTATATTGAAGCAAAAGGTACTGGTGGAGACGTTGTTAATATCTTCAGCCATACTGACAGTATTCCAAAAGGTATTGCTGGTATAATTTTATTAACTAATGCAACAAGCAATAACATTTATTCAAATCACATTATAACTACTGGTAAATATGCAGTAAATATTAGTGATTCTTCAAATAAGGTTTATAATAATTACCTTCAAGCAGCATCCACTTGTGGTAATAGTGCAGTAAGTATTTCTAATTCAAATGTTTACAGTAATTATCCAATTAACACTAAATTTGCATCTGTTACAACTAATGTTAAATATAGTCAATATTTCTCAGTAAAACTTACTGACGCAAGTGGTAATCCAATTAATGGTGGAAAAATTACTGTTAAAATTGGAAGTAAAACCTATAATATTAAAACAAATGCAAAAGGTATTGCTCAGTTAAAAATTAGCCTTGCTGCATCAACTTATAAAAATGTTCAGCTTAGTTATGCAGGTGTTAAAGACAAATATAATTCTGTATCTAAGAAAATAACACTTAAAGTTACTAAAGCATTAACTAAATTTGTATCTCCTACTAAAAAGGTTAAAAAAGGTAAGAAATTCTCCATAGTTTTAAAAGATCAATTTAATAATAAATTAGCATCTAAAAAGGTTAAACTCACTATTGGTAAAAAAGTTTACACAGTTAAAACCAATAAGAATGGACAAATTTCTCAAAAATTAACCTTAAAAAAGGCAGATACTCTGTTAAAGTAGTATTTGCTGGAGATAAATATTACGGAGCAAAAACATTTAAAACAACTTTAAGAGTTTATTAGGTTTAATTATTAATTAAACTTAATTTAACTTCTTTTTTATTTTTTAATATCTTTTTATTTTATCATTTTTATTTAAATTAGCTATTTTTCATTTCAATTAGTTGTTAACACTTTAATTAGTTTAATTGTTTTAATCATTTTATTATTAAAATATTTAATTTAATTACTACAATCATTACTCTTTTTTTTATAAAAATTTATATTATCAATTTCTAAAAATAATTTTTTTAATCTCAATTTCATTTCAATAATTATTTAAATTTTAATAAAAAAATATAAACTATATATTGTAATATTTTAAATATAAAAATTAATTTTATTTGCAATTACTAAAAATAATTAAAAATCGTTAAGGAGATAATTTATGAAAATTGGAATGAACCACGGTGCTGGTGGAGAAGTAATGGAAAAACTTATTAAAGAAACAATTTTATCAAATATAAGTAAAAAATCAGTTAACGGGGGTATAGGTTTAGAAGATTTAGATGATGGTGCAACCATACCTATGGATGATTATGAGATAATTGTTACAACTGATGGTCATACTGTCCAACCACTTTTCTTCCCAGGGGGGGATATTGGTAGAATCTCAGCAGCAGGTACAATTAATGATGTGTCTATGATGGGTGCAAAACCACTTGCTATTACCAATGCAATGATTGTTCAGGAAGGATTTGATATTGAAGATATGGATAAAATCATGAAATCTATGAATGATACCTGCAGGGAAGCAGATGTTGCTCTTATTGCAGGAGATACTAAAGTTATGGAGTCCAGTAAATTAGAGGGTATTGTAATTGTTACAACTGGTATTGGTATTGCAAAAAAAGATGAGGTTATTCGTGATTCTACACTTGAAGTAGGTGATAAGATTATTGTCACTGGTAGTATTGGAGATCATGGTATGAGTCTTATGTCCTTTAGGGAAGGTTTTGGTTTTGAAACTGATTTAAAATCTGATTGTGCACCAATGTGGGGTATTGTAAGTAAGGCTCTTGAAGTTGGCGGTGTTCATGCTATGAAAGATCCTACCCGTGGTGGATTTGCAAATGCTATAAATGAAATGGCAGAAAAATCCAATGTCGGTGTTTTACTTGAAAATGAAGCTATTCCAATTAAAAGGGAAGTTCATGCTGTAAGTGAAATGTTAGGAATTGATCCTTTTGAAGTTGCAAATGAAGGAAAAGTTGTTATGGGTGTAGCTGCTGATAAGGCAGAAAGCATTCTTGAAGCTATTAAAACTGATAAATATGGTAAAGATGCTGCAATTATTGGTGAAGTTGTAGAAGGTAATCATGTTATTATTGAAACTGCAGTAGGTGGACAAAGAATTTTAGAAGCGCCAATAGCAGATCCTGTTCCTAGAGTTTGTTAAATAAGATTATTTGATGAGGGGTTATTATGGTAGGTATGACTACAAAAAGATTTATTGCATATATATTAGATTTTTTAGTGGTATCTGCAATTATGTGGCCAATATCTTATTTATTATATTTATTTGTAAATCCAGTTTTTAGATTTCAGGTTTATCACTATTTCCCAGTTACTGCTCCTATAATAATTATACTCTATTTTGTACTTTGTGAGAAGATTAGAGGGGCTACTGTCGGTAAACTTTTAATGTTTATCGAGGTACAAAATGAGGAGGGAAATAGAATCTCATATAAGCAAGCTATAATTAGAAACATTTCTAAATTATGGTGGATTTTTATTATTTTTGATTATATAATTGGATTGTTATATGGTTCTAAGGACGATCGTCTTTTAGGCCAATTGTCCAAAACAAAAGTAGTAAACGAAGATAGATCTAAATTTGGTTTATAATTTTTATAATCTATTTAATAGGTTATAATCTTTTTTTCACTTTTTTTTAAATTTTTATTAATTTTTTAACATTATTTTTCAGTTTTTAAGAATTTTTTTAATTTATTAAGATTTTTATTATCTTTTTTCATTTTTTCTTTTTCTCATAATCTTTTTTTTAAATATTTTTTCAAAAGTGAATATCCACTTAACAAAGTTTAAAAAAATTTTTAAAATGTAATGTGCACTTAACAAACTATAAATTTTTTTCCAAAAGTGAATGCCAACTTAACAAAATATATAAATATTTATAAAAACATACATGTACTTAACTAATTAAAAATATTTAAATAATTATGGGGCATGTTTTATGATTAAAAGAG
>CAYQMW010000056.1:0-12247 GCA_964418715.1 uncultured Methanobrevibacter sp.
ATAAAAATAAGAGTAATTATGATGTATTTTATTCGAAAAAATTCAGGCCCCTAAAGTAATAATATTAGAAATTTTTTTAAATTTTATCAAAAAAATTTAATTTAATTATATTAAACCTAATTTAAATTTAAAAGGTTAAACTTATGAAATTCAATATTAAAAAAGGATTGTTTTTAATATTAGTATTACTATTATTATCTTTAACAATTTCATATGTTTCTGCATCAGGTGTAGATTCTAATTTAACTAGTGATGGAAATAGTCTTGATGTAAGTGAAACATATAATTTAAATCAAGAAACTGTTGAAACAAATACAAATGACTGTTACAGTGATATGCAGGAAACTAGTAATAGTAATACTAATACTAATCTTAATTCTAATATAAATGGTGAAAATACACTAAAAACTGAGGATAATATAGTTTACTTTAATTCTTCTGTTTTGGAGGATGGTGACGGAACTATAGATAGTCCATATAAGGATTTTAATAATCATTCTATAGTAGGTAAAGTTGTATACTTTACAGAAGGAACTTATCATTTAGGTGCTAACTCTTCTAAAATTAATCAAAGTACTATTTTAATTGGAAGTGGTGAAGGGACTATTATTGATTGTAGTTTAAGTTATTTTAATGTTTTAGAATGTTTTAATCCGGATAATATGACTACTTTAGTGTTAAATAATTTAACAATTATAAATGATAAGATTAGAGTTTATTCTTATCTTAATTTGTCCAATGTTAACTTTAAATCTGCTAGTCGTTTTATTGAGGCTAATGGTCAATGGATTAAAAATTATCAACTTTCAAAACCTTTAATAAATATGTATAACTGTAATTTTGAAGGTGGGGATATTAATATTAATTATTTTACAGTAAATATTTTTAATTCCACTTTTAAAAATTCCTCCCATACAAAAGCGGGAGTATTGAATATTTTAGATGCCAGTTACGTTAATGTTTATAATTCTAATTTCACATCAAATATCGGTATTTATGGGGGAGCTATTCGTTTAATGGGTAGTAGCTACATAAACCTTTATAATTCTACATTTAGAGATAATTATGCTAATTTTGGTGGGGATATTTATCAGGAATCTTCAAGTGTAAACATTTATAATACTACTTTCACTTCATCATACAGTCAGTCTTATGGGGGATCTATTGCATCTTTGGAAAATTCACTTTTAGAAATCTATAATTCTACATTTAGCAATACTTACTCTTCAACTGATGCTGGTGGAGCATTATATTTATATAAAACATGTCTTATTGCAGATAATCTTAATATTACAAACTCCAATGGAACATTTGGTGGAGCAATAACATTTATTGATGTTAACTCAGACAAAAATTCCACTATTTCAAATTCTCACTTTGAAAATAACTTTGCATTATATGAAGGTGGAGCAATCTACAGTATTTTCTCTCCTCTTGTTGTCTTTAACTCAAGTTTTGTAAATAATAGTGCAATTAATGGAGGAGGAATATTTTCAGATAAAGGTGAAATATTAAACATAACCTACTCTAAGTTTATTTTAAATAATGTTACAGGTCTTGGGGCAGGAATATTCTCTAATGAAAACCCTAATTTTGTAAATTTATCAAATGAATTTAGAGATAATACTGCAGAAGACTTCCCGGACACCTTCGCTCAGGATTATTGGCCAATATATTATGGTGGTGAGACTACTCTTATAATAGGAAACTATGACTGGGATGGTGTAATACCTTCATATTATAATTTAACTGCAATTGGTCAGGACACACCAGTTAAAAATCAGGGTTCCGGTGGAAGTTGTTGGGCTTTTGCTGTTTTAGCTTCCATTGAAACTTCACTTGCAAAAGTAACTGGCCAGGTTTATAATTTATCAGAAAATAATGTTAAAAATCTTGAGGCAAAATATTCCAAATACGGTTTTAATGCATTTGTTCCGAATAATGGTGGAAATGAGTATATGTCTGTTGGTTATGCTGTAAGTTGGGTTGGTCCAATTAACGGCTCTGATGATGAGTACAGTCCATATAATTTCTTATCCTATTGTTTTAATCAGTCACTTCTCCATATTCAGAATATATACTATCTTCCTCCAAGAGCAAACTTTATAGATAATGACAAATTTAAAGAGGCAATCATAAGATATGGTGGAGTATATGTTTCTATGCGTATGGAACAATCAACTCCATATTTCAGATCTCCTAACCATTATTATAATGGGGAATCATTATCTGCAAACCATGCAGTATGTATTGTTGGTTGGGATGATAATTATTCAAAAAATAATTTCTATATTACTCCTCCAGGTGATGGTGCATGGATAGCAAAAAATAGTTGGGGAGATGACTGGGGAGATCATGGTTATTTCTACATTTCCTATTATGATTTAGTTGTTGCATCAGTAGGTAGTCAAAACGGATTTGTAATTGTCTTTAATGAAACAATTCCATATAATCTTAATTATCAATATGATGTGGGAGGAATGACTGACTTCTTTGTATCAGGGGTAAAAACCATTTATGTTAAAAATACTTACACATCAATTAGTGATGATTATCTTGCAGGATTTTCAACCTACTTTATAAATGAAAATGTGTCATTTACAGCAAAAATCTATGTAAATGATGTGCTTCAGGATACTGTTTATGGAATAAGTTCCTGGGGGTACTATACCTTCCACTTGAATAAGTATGTCCCTCTTCAAAAAGGAGATAATTTTACCATTTGGATGAGACTTGACTGTGACAGTGGAGCAAACTTCCCTGTTGGAGAATATTCTACTGCAAGAATAAGTCCTTATATTAACTGTTCATTTTTAAGTTTCAATGGTGAAGACTGGTATGATTTATATAATTTCACTGCAAATTACTCTGAAACTACTGGCCATTATTATGTAGGTCAGGTTGCTTCCATAAAGGCATTTACAGTTTCACCGGAAACTGCTTATCCAAGTAAAATTATTGTAAATGATATTAACAGTACTATTAACAGAATCACACTTTTAAATGCCAGTGTTTTTGATTTAAACAATAATCTAATAACTGAAGGTAGGGTATACTTTGAAATTGATGGAGTAAATTATACTGCAATATTCAATAATGGTGAGGCACTTTTAAATCATACATTTCGAAATCCTGCTGAATACACTGTAAATGTTTACTATTTGGGTGAAACCAATGGATATAAAGATGGAATAAGTCATTATTCAAATACAAGTAGTTTCACAGTAAATATTGATAAGGCACCATCTAAAATCAGTGTAAATGTTCCTGATACTGTTTATGGTAAGGATTTATATGTATTTATTAATATAACTGGTGGTGAAATTGAGTATTCTAATGCTTCCGGTAGGGTTTACTTTAGATTTAACAATAAAACTTATCAAACTTACATTAACAATACAAGCGGTCTTATAATCATTCCGTCAGAAGATTTAATAGCAGGTAAATTCCTCTTAAACCTTAGTTATGATGGTGATGATTATTACTATGGATCAAACACTTCATCAAACAATTTCTCAATATTTAAGGAAGGTTCAGCTGTTGTTATAAATACAACAGAATCTACTTATGAATACTATGACCTTCAAATAGGAGTAAATGTTTATAATTCTCTTGGAGAACTTATTAATGATGGTAATGTATTGATTCAAGTTGTACAAAATAATAAAATCATTTATCAGGCAACTGTTAGTGTTATAGATAATCAGGTAATTGTATTTATGCCTTATATTCAACAGGGTATTTTAACAGTTAATGCTAAGTATCTTGGTGGTGTTAATTTTAATGAGTCAGACACTTCTACATTTAATGTTACTGTTAAACAGACAAAATATGATTTATCTGTTAATAATTTAAAAGTCCAGTATAATGATGGAACAAAACTTTCTGCAACATTGTATAAAAATGATGAACCTTACCAAGGACAGATTATTGTATTTGAAATTGATGGTAAAAAAGTTAAAGCAAGTACTAACTCTAATGGACAGGCTAGTATTTCACTTAACTATGTGCCTAAAAAATACACTGTAAAGGTTACAGCAGAAAATATTACAAAATCTATTACTCTTACAATTGAGAAGGCCAAAACCAGCTTTAATTCTCCTACTAAAACTGTTAAATTAAACAAATACTTTAGTGTTAAAGTTTTAGATAGTAAAAAACAGGCTGTTAAATCTCAATTTGTAGTTATAAAAATAGGTAAAAAATCTTATACTGTTAAAACCAATGCTCAAGGCCTTGCAAAATTAAAAATTACTAAAAAAATAGCAAATCCTGGTAAAGTCAAGGTAAAATGTAGTTTAAAGTCAAATAACTATTATGCTACATCTTCAATTTCATTTACTATGACTGTTAAAAAGTAGTTTTTTAATTTTTTATTTTTTTTAGTTTATTTTTTAATTTAATTTTATTTTTTAAATTTTAATTTTAATTTAAAAATTTTAGAATTTTTAATTTAGTTTTTTTTTTCTTTATAATTTTTCTTACACAGTTTTAGTTTCAATTCTATCTTATTTTTTAAAATTTAATAAAAAAAGTTAAATTATATTTTAATAAATAAATTTTAAATTAATATTAGTTTAATTAGTAAATTAAAAGTTAAATTAGTTTAATAAATAAATTAAAAGTTAAATTAGTTTAATAAATAAATTAAAAGTTAAATTAGTTTAAACGTAAATTAAAAATTAAAATAAAGTTTATAAATAAATTAAACTTATTTAGCAGGTGTAAGTAATACTACACGACTTATATCAGATTGATCACTTACACTACGGCCACAGTTAAGACCAATCTGTGATGCAAAGTCATAAACTTCATCAATTGTTGGCATGTTATCAAGTGTTAATCTCTCACGTGAGGATCCTACACACATATATGCCTTTACTTCAACATAATCAGGGTCTGCAATTTCAATAAGTTTTGCATATTCTTCAGGTGAAATCATATTTTTTCCTTTAACCAGAGTAATTCGTATAGCTGTATTGTTTGAAAAACTATTAAGAATATCTAATGATTTGCCTAAATTGTCCCAACCTTCTTTTATTTGAGGGTTACATAGGTCATTATACACAATACTGTTAGGTGCATCTAAGGAAAGATAGGTTTGTCGAGGTTCATTTTCCAAACTTGATAGTTTTTTATAAAACTGTCCATTTGATACAAGAAATGTGGAAAAATTCCTACGGTTAAATTCACCAATCAACTCATCAATATCCGGATATAATGTAGGTTCTCCTGCAAGTGATATTGCAGCATTGGTGGGTTCTTTTAATTCTTCAAGTTTTCTTTTATCTGCCTTATCATTTCCATAATAACCGCATAAAAGAAGGTTATGTGCTTCTATGGCCTGGTCAATTATGGTTTCAACATCGTCATATGGTCCTGACCATTCTGTTTCTGTAAGTGAAAGGTCTCTCCAACAGAAGGAACATTTCTGCTGACAAAAAGGGACTGCGGGAGACATTTGAAGACATCTATGGGATTCAATTCCATAGAATTTTTCCTTATAACATACTCCTCGGTTAACAATACTTTCACGGGTCCAGTGACATATTTTACATGCTGCATGGCCATGTTGACCTACAAAACGATAACCACTATGTTCTAATATTTTTTGCTCTTTTTTTGTAAGTGACATATTATCATCAAAATTTAAGAAATTTAATAGTATTTTTTTAAATAATCATTATTGGTTTAATTTTTTAAATTTAATTGAAAACTTTTTTAAATTTATTAAATCTTTTTCTATCTTTTTTTAAAATATTTATATTTTAATTTATATATTAATATTATACTTTTTTAAGTAAATTTTATTTAAAAATTTAATTATTTTAAAATCAGATTAAATTTTTTAATTAGGAGGTATTTTATGAGTAAAATTAATACTCCAGTTGTTATTTTAAATTTTAAAACTTATTTAGAGTCCTGTGGGGACAGTGCATTAAATTTAGCAAAAGCTTTAGAAAGTGTTCAGGAAGAAACCGGTATTAGTATGGTTGCTTGTCCACAGGCATGTGATATATATAGAATAAAACAGGAAACATCCATTGATGTTTTATCTCAACATATTGATGCAGTTTCACCAGGCAGTCACACTGGTCACACTCTCTTTGAAGGAGTACTTGCTTGTGGTATTGACGGATCTTTAATTAATCATTCTGAAAAAAGACTTACTCTTGCAGATATTCAATCTGTCAATCAACAATTAATTGACAATAACTTAATTTCATGTATCTGTACTAATAATGTTGAAACCAGTATTGCAGCTGCAACATTTAATCCTGATATTGTAGCTATTGAACCACCTGAATTAATCGGTTCTGGTATTAGTGTTTCACAGGCAGAACCTGAAATTGTAGAAGGTACTGTTGATAAGGTTAAAGCAATTAATAAGGATGTTAAGGTTTTATGTGGTGCAGGTATATCTACTGGTGAGGATATGGCTCAGGCACTTGAACTTGGTGCTGAAGGTGTTCTTCTTGCATCTGGTATAGTTAAAGCTGATAATCCTAAAAATGCTTTACTTGATTTGGTAAGTAAGATTTAATTTTACTTATTCTTTTTTTATTTTAAAAATCCTATAAGTTTAGTTTATTTTTTAAAATTTTTCCATTTAGAAAAATTTATTCGTTTACTTTAAAACAAAGTAATTTGTTCTACCCATACAAAACAATTAATATATGTTCGTAGATGTTAGAATCAAATGCTATGTTCTACTCATATAGAACAAAATAAAATATTGTTCGTTGTTGTTAGAATCAAGTGCTTTGTTTTACTCATACAAAACAATCTTAAAAGTTCGTTTATTATAAAATCAAATACTTTGTTTTACCCATATAAAACAAATCTATTGGTGATTTAATGGTAAAAATAGATAATATTACTCCAATTATAAGTAGGGATTTTAATTCAAATACCTATATTTTTAATGATATTATAGTAGATCCTGGAAGTCCTTCAAATATTGACTATTTACTTGAAAATATAAAACTTGCAGGTTTATCAATTGACAATATTAATAAAATCATTAATACTCACTGTCACTATGACCATACTGGTGCAGATGAATATCTGCAAAAAGAGTATGGTATGGAAGTATATTTACATAAATTAGATGCAGATGCTATAATCCGCCGTGATGATGAAGAGACAGTTGCAAGTCATTTTGGAAGTGTTACTCCTGATATTGAGGTAAAAATTATTGAAGAGGGAGATAAGTTTTATGACTTTGAAGTAATTCATACTCCAGGACACACTCATGGAAGCATCTGTTTGTATAACGGCACTTCCCTAATATCTGGGGATACTGTATTTAGTGAAGGGAGTTTTGGAAGAAGTGACTTTAAAACAGGTTCCGGTGAAGAGATGAAAAATTCACTTAAAAGACTTGCAGAATTAGATGTTTTAAATCTTTTTACAGGCCATGGACCTTATGTTGAAGCAAATGCAAATCAGCATATAGCACTATCCAGTAAAACTGCTTCTCTGTTTTATTAATTTTAATTTTTTATTTTTTATAAATATTTATTCAAATATTCGGACTCTTCGTTATATAATTCATCATACATCATTGTTTCCTTTTTGAATAAATCATTTATTCTATTTTTATCAGGTATTTTCTTTTTATTTTTATGAAACAGTTCAACAAAAATAAATCTTCCTTCTTCTTCATCATATAAAAAAGTTATTCTAAAACCGGAGTTTACACCTTTATTTATGCCTTTGCAACGAAATTTTTTAATTATAAAAGCAGGAATATTCACATAATTATCCAATCCAGAAATGCGCATACACATATGCACTCCAAATTTATCTGTTTCGTGTAATTGTTGTATTAGAGTATCATATAATAATTTAAAATCTTCTTTTATAGTAGGACATTTGTGTTTGGCGAATGTTTTATTAAATTCTTTTTTAAATTTATGAGGATATTCGAAAATATAA
Source organism: uncultured Methanobrevibacter sp. (assembly GCA_964418715.1). Lineage (GTDB taxonomy): Archaea > Methanobacteriota > Methanobacteria > Methanobacteriales > Methanobacteriaceae > Methanarmilla. Next base: position 7,942 of record CAYQMW010000056.1, read on the forward strand.
CCCTTGTATTCAGTTATCATACTCTCTCACAGAGTATTCTGGTTCGCGATAAAATACAGATTCGTAATTTAACGCCTCGCCTTCGTTTGCTAGTCTCCATGGGAGATCTCCATGTGAATATTCGCTTATTTCTTTAGATAAAAAATGAGAAAATTTGTTAATTGTATCATCAATTACTTGTATTTCTTTAGGGGATAGTAAACTAATGTCTGGTTTTGTTAAACAGGAATATTTATATTTAGGGTAATTGATTACTAATTGTGTGCTTTCATTAATTTTTCCTTCATTAATTAGTTCATCTTTAGCATTATAAAAATGGGATGGAACAGGTCCCATTCTTTTTCTAATATAAATTTCCCCACTTATTGATTTTTCATAAAGTTCATAGTTGTCAAAATCAGAGAAGTACAATAATTTAAATAATAATACTCTACCTAAATTATCGTTTTTTTCACATCTACTAATAATATAATGTATCATTGCTTTAAATTTATTATTATCATAAATTATATTATTATTCATATTATTATCTCCTAAAAATTATAATTCCTTCTATTTATTATTTTTAAAGGTTATGTTGTATTTAATATAACTTACTTATATTAATATAGTTTTATTAATATATTTATAACTTATTTTAGAGAGCATTTGAAAATTAATAATTAATTTTTACTTAAAAATTCAATATTGTGAAATCTTTTTTTTACTTATAAAAATTACTAAATTTTATTAAATAGTATTAACATATTTAATAAATATCTATTTATATTGAGTGAGGATAATGGCTTTAAACTTTAATACTATTGATGATTTTGATGTGGAAGGTAAAACTGTTTTATTAAGAATTGATATTAATTCACCTGTTGACCCTAATAGTGGTGTAATTTTAGATAATACTCGTATGAAATTACATGCAAATACTATAATGGAACTTGCAAGAAAAGGTGCTAAAGTAATTCTTTTAGCTCATCAATCTCGTCCAGGTAAAAAGGATTTTACTACATTAAGACAACATTCAAAAGTATTAACTCAACTATTAAATCGTAAAGTTCGATATGTTGATTCTATTTTTTCAACTCCTGCTATTATGGCTATTAATAATCTTCACCCTGGTGAAGTTTTACTTCTTGAAAATGCAAGATTCTTTTCAGAAGAAATCCTTAAACGCTCAAGAGAAGAACAGTCCCAATCAATTATGGTTAAGGATTTAAGTCCTCTTATTGATTATTTTGTTAATGATGCTTTTGCAGCAGCACACCGCTCTCAGGTTTCACTTGTAGGGTTTACTGTAAATACTCCTTCTGCTGCTGGTCGTGTTATGGAACATGAACTTAAAACTATTTTAAATACATTGGATAATGTAGAATCTCCATGTGTATTTGCACTTGGTGGAATGAAAGCAGATGATTCTATTATGGTCTGTGAAAATGTATGTAAAAATGGTACAGCAGATTATGTCTTAACAAGTGGACTTGTTGCAAACATATTCCTTGCAGCTGCAGGATATAATATAGGTAAACCTAATATGGATTTAATCGAATCACAGGGATACTTGGACCAAATAGAAAAATGTAAAGGACTTCTTAAAGACTATCCTGACCAGATTGTTCTACCAAATGATGTGGCACTTGAAATTGACGGGGAAAGGGTAGATGTTGCTGTTGATGCCATTACTGATAATCCTATTTTTGATATTGGAAAAGAAACAAGTGCTAATTATGCTAAAAGTTTAAGAAATGCTAAAACTATATTTGCTAATGGTCCTGCAGGAGTATTTGAAGATCCGAAATTCTCCATAGGTACAGAGGATATAATTAATGCTATTGCATCAAGTGATGCTTATTCTATTATTGGTGGAGGACATATTGGTGCTGCAACTGTAGGTATGGGTTATGAAAGCAGGGTGGATCATGTAAGTAGTGGTGGTGGAGCATGTATTAACTTACTTGCAGGTAAAAAGCTCGATGCTGTTGAAGCTTTAATAGAAAACAGAAAGAAATTTAAAGGCGACTATTTGTAAGGCTATTTTTATTATTTCCTTTACCATTCATAATTTTTTATCTATTTTTTTCAGTTTTTATTGATTTGAAATTTTAATTAAATTTATATATTTATGAGTTTATACTAGTTTTATGAAAGTCACAGACATTACAAAATATATGTGTCATAGACGTCCTGATAGGACATTTTCATATAAAGGTCGCTATTTTCCTGTATGTGCTAGATGCACTGGTTTTTATACTGGATTATTTTTATTTGAAATATATAATCTTTTAAGTCGTGTAGATATCAGTTTTAATCTATTTTTAATATCTCTTGTTCTAATTATTCCTGCATTTGTAGATGGTTTTACACAATATTTAGGCTGGAGAGAAAGTTTCAATATTTTAAGGTTTGTAACAGGTTTACTTGGAGGTATTGGTTTAATTATTGCATTGACCTTTATTTTTAGAACTATTGTGGCATATATTTAATCTTTTTAAAGGTCATTATCACATGGTTTTTGCCAGTTTCTACCGTCTACAAGTGTTTCAATTGCATCTATTATACAATGGGGGTTCCATCCAACTGCAGCATCAGATTTTTCTTCTAATTCTTTTAAAATATATTCCATGCCAATGGAGCGAACTAATAGTAGAGGAATATTAAGTTCTTTGGATTTACGCACTAACCCATCAAATAATTCCCTGTTGTAATGATAAAGACCAAACAATAATATGATTATATCTATTTTATTAAATAATTCATCGCTCAGTTCGTTTTCTAATGTGTTATACTCATTGTATAAAAAATCTTCCTCCCTATCAATTCTTTTTTTATAGAAATCATATTGGTCTAATGGGTCATATGCTCCTTTCGTTATGAGGATATTGTAAACTTTCGCCTCATGATTTTTCTCACTCATTAAATCACCTTTATAATTTTACTTAAAACATCTAATTCTTAATAAAATTAAAAATTTTAGTAATATAACAATAGTTATATTTAATTAATTATTTAAATTTAATCTAATTACTATATGAGTAAATTTTTAAGAAATAGTACATCCTTAATGAAAAATTTCATTCAATTTCTAGTATAATTTTGGCTTGGCGAATAAATTCACTACAGGCATTTCTTTTTTCCCGTGCTACTTTTTGGCTAATGTCATCAGTGGAATCATAATCTCTTGTTCTCTTAATGTTTGTGTATTAGCAAAACTAGAATGGATTTTTGAATCAAGTTCTCCAGTTTCAACATAATGAATTTGAATCATGTTAATAAGTCCTACATGAGTTTTAGCAATAATATCTTTTTTAAAGAGTAATGCTTTGGAGGTAAGAAACATCGCATAATAGAAATGGTCTATGGATTCCGCATAATATCCTGCATCATAAACCAGTATGCCAACTTTAAATTTTCTTTCAGCTTTAGCTATAAACTCTTCAATTTCAGACAAGAATAACACCTTCTTCCTGGACAACAGTTAAAAATGAGTAATTTTTAGTTCTATTATAATGTTCTAGTGTCATTAAATGTGCTGAGATAACTTCATGGTATTTGGCAATATAACTGTAAGCAACATCTGCAATGTAATCTTCAACTTCTTCTTTAGATGGAACAATAATTAGAATATCAATATCTGATTCATCACCATCTTCTCCTCTAGCAACAGAACCAAATAATATAACTCGTTTTATATGCTCTGATTTAATTTCATTTGCAAACTCACGAGCAATTTCTAATCTATTATTCATCATTATCACCAATAAGTTTTAATAAATATTATTAATCTCATCAATAATAAATATTTTGAAAGTGAAAAATAGGAATATATTGCTTAAAAGTTTTTAAATTTTGAAGTGATGGAATTATAAATGGGGAGGGTTAAAAATATTTAAATAATATTATCAAATAATTATATTATAAAATAAAAATATGGATTAAAATAGGGGATAATTTAAAATGAAAATTACAGTCGCAGGTGTAGGATATGTAGGACTTTCTCTTGCGGTTCTACTTGCTCAAAAACATGAAGTTACAGCTATTACAACAACAGAATCAAAAGCAGAAAAATTAAATCAGTTTATCAGCCCTATTCAAGATGATGAAATAGAAAGATTTTTTAAAGAGGCTCGTAGTGGCGAGAGGAACTTAAATCTTCATACAACCACTGATAAGGCTGCTGCTTATAAGAGTGCTGAACTTGTTATTATAGCTACACCAACTAATTATGATGATGTTAATCACTTCTTCGACACATCAGCTGTTGAAGATGCTATTGAATGGACTCTTAAAGTCAATCCAGATGTTCTTATGGTTATTA
>CAYQMW010000057.1:0-2610 GCA_964418715.1 uncultured Methanobrevibacter sp.
TTAATAGGTAGAATATATTTAAAATGTTTAATTCTTTTTAAATTTAAATATAAAAGTTTAATATTCTAGTATTAATAAATTAAATATATTAAAGTATATATTTGATGAGTATATCTCATTTATTGTATTATTTTAATTTTCTACAAAGGATTATAATATGATCTTTTTCAATATGCGAGCTTACTAGAAAATATCGCGAAACAGGAGGAATTTAACAAATATATGGAGAAAAGTACATGATTCATATTTATGTCGGTTTAAAACAGAACTAAAAAGTCTTGGAGGTGATATTATCCTAGGTTATAGTATTGCCTCAATATGCCTTTTAGAGGCATATCAAAAAGGCAGTCAATTAAATCATGGAGGTTTAATATGCTTATTCTAATTAAGGTTAGAATATTTGTATTTTTAAATATTAGCATATTATGGCATATTGTCATAATGTTTATGTTAGTATTTTTAAATATAATATAAGCATATAATACCTCCGTTTAAATTGTGAGAAAAAACAGTTATATGGATTTTTCTTTCAACAACTTGAGATGTTGGGTTCTGTTTTACTTATATAAAGCACACATCTCACAATTTAAATACTAAAAAAGTATAAATATAATAAAAATATAAACAAAATATAGAGTTAAAACTCTTGATTTAATTGATTAATCAATATCTCTCAAGAATATTGTGGAGTTTAATCCACAATATTGATATTGATTTTTAAACTAATTTTTAAATTGATTTTAATTATTAGAATATTTGTTAAAGACTATTTTTTTATTCATTATTTATAAAATTATTTTATAGTTTATTTAATCTATAGGAGAATTTCATTTGATTTCACTTGGAATTGAAGGTACTGCAGAAAAAACAGGTATAGGTATTGTAAGTAGTGATGGTGAAGTACTTGCTATTTGTGGAAATCAACTTTACCCTGAAGAGGGAGGTATCCATCCAAGGGAGGCGGCAGAACATCATGCTTATTGGATTCCTAGATTAATTCCCCAGGCACTTGAAGAGGCTAATTTAAGTTTTGATGATATTGATTTAATATCATTTGCCCAAGGCCCAGGACTAGGACCTGCACTTAGGATTGTAGCAACTTCAGCACGTACACTTGCATTATCATTAAATAAACCAATTATTGGAGTAAACCATTGTATAGGCCATATTGAAATTGGTAAATTAACAACTGGTGCTGTTAATCCTGTAAGTTTATATGTTAGTGGTGGAAACAGTCAGGTTATAGCATATGAATCAGGCAGATACAGAATATTTGGTGAAACCTTAGATATTGCAGTTGGAAACTGTCTTGATCACTTCTCACGTGAGACAGGCCTTGGCCATCCTGGAGGACCTGTAGTTGAAAAGCTTGCAAAAAAGGGCAGTTACATTGACTTGCCTTACACTGTAAAGGGAATGGACTTTTCCTTCTCAGGTCTTTTAAGTGCAGCACTTAGAGCATACCAAAAAGGCCATGATATTGAGGACGTTTGTTTTTCTCTGCAGGAAACTGCTTTTTCAATGTTAGTTGAAGTTACAGAAAGAGCCCTCTCACATACAGAACGTGATGAGGTATTATTATGTGGGGGAGTTGCAGCAAATAAACACCTTAGGAAAATGTTAGATGAAATGGCAAATCAGCATTATGCAAAATTCTATATGCCTGAGATGAAATACTGTGGTGATAATGGTGCAATGATTGGATGGCTTGGACTATTAATGAGTAAATACTATGGAACAATGGATGTAAAAGATACAAATATTATACAAAAATTTAGAACTGATGAGGTAGATGTTCCATGGGTTAAAGACAATCCAACAAAAATAAAACTACCTGATAATCTTATTGCAAAAGGTGCAGAATCTGATATAATTAAATCCAAATGGTTTGAGGGGTTCGGTGATTATGAATCTCCTGCAATCATTAAAAAAAGACTTCCAAAAACCTATAGAATTGGTGAAATTGATGATAAGATTAGAAAAAGCAGAACAAAGTCTGAAGCAAAAATATTATCAGATGCTAAAAGATCAGGTATAATTACACCTCTAATCTATGATGTGGATTTAGATGAAAAAGAAATAGTCATGGAATATATTGATGGTGTAACTGTTAAGGATTTAATAGATAATGTAGATGATGATAGAAGAAGAGATATATCCTATAAAATAGGTGAATATTTATCTAAAATCCATAATATGGATATTATTCATGGAGATCTTACAAGCTCCAATATGTTAATAAATAAGGATGATAATTTAGTTTTCATTGACTTCGGATTGTCCTATTATTCAAATCTAATTGAAGATAAGGCAGATGATTTACTTGTACTTAAAAAATCTATAAAAAGTGTAGATTACACAAGATCCGAGAAAGTCTTTAATTGGATATTAGCATCATACAGTGAAAATACTGATGATGGAAAAGAGATAATTGGTAAAATAGAAGAAATAGAATCCAGAGGTCGTTATACACATTAATTTAATGATTTAAAAAATAAATTTTAACAATAAAAAATTTTCAATTAAAAGTGATTATTATGATAACCTTTATAACTGGTAATGAACATAAAGTTATAGAAGCAGAAAATATATTCAAAAATTATAATATCA
>CAYQMW010000057.1:2620-12108 GCA_964418715.1 uncultured Methanobrevibacter sp.
TCAAACTTGAGCATATTGATTTAGGGTACATGGAACCTCAAGGAACTCTTGAAGAAGTGGCCCTTTTCGGTGCAAAATATGCTAGTCGTGAATTAAATAAATCTGTGATTGTTGAAGATGCCGGTCTTTTCATTAATGAATTGAAAGGTTTTCCAGGAGTTTATTCACATTATGTGCAAGATACACTTGGAAATGAAGGAATATTAAAATTAATGGAAGGAGTCGACGATAGAACTGCCGAATTCAGGTCAGTTATTGGGTTTTGTACCCCCAATTCTGAGCCCAAGGTCTTTTTAGGCAAAGTCGATGGTATAATCTCAACAGAAGAGAGAGGAAACTTAGGTTTTGCATTTGATCCAATTTTTTATATTGAATCAGAAGATAAAACATTTGGTGAGTTAACAACCCAAGAGAAGAATAAGTTTTCTCATAGAAGAAATTCTTTAACTAAATTTATTGAATGGTATGTTAATGAGGATTTTGAATAAAATCTTATTATTTTCATTCTTAATTTGTAAATTCGAGTATTAGGTTTATTTTACCTTTAGCTTGGCTTAGGTATTAGTTTAAACTATCTAACTTAATGCATTAAATTAGTTTATATATTAGTTATAGATTAGTTTATTATTAGTTTACTTATGCAATTTTTTTAATTATACTCTTAATATTTATTATATTAATTAAATATAAATAATCTTAAATACTTTTTAAAGATTTCAATTTTTACATTTTAACAAATTTAAAAAAATTTTAAAAAATAAATATTATAGTGAGGTATAAAATATGGCAAGACCTGAATGGGTAATGTACTCTGATGAAGAGATTGAAGAATTAATTATTAAATTACACAAAGAAGGTAAATCATCTTCTGTTATTGGAATTACTTTAAGAGATCAATATGGTATTCCTAGTGTAAAAGAAGTTACTGGAGAAAAAATCACCACTATCTTAAAAAGAAATGATGAATTTGGTGACTACCCAGAAGACATTATGGATTTAATTAGAAGAGCGGTTAACATTAGAGACCACTTAAAAGAAAATCCTAAAGATTTACATGGAAAAAGAGGATTAACTATTATTGAATCTAGAATCAGAAGATTAGGAAAATATTACGTAAGAGAAGGTCAATTACCTGAAGGATGGAGATATGACCCAACAGAAGCAGCACTCCTTGTTAAATAGATCTGCTGAAGCTTGTAATATGCTTAAAAAGCATATTGAACAAAACCATATTATAAGGATTATTTCCCATAATGATGCAGATGGTCTATCTGCAGCAGGTGTAGTAGCAAACGCTATAAAAGAGGAAGGTGGTCAGTTTCACCTTACCATAGTTCCTCGTCTTAAAATGGATGTAATAACTGATTTAAGAAAAGAGGACTATGAAATCTTCCTATTTCTTGATATGGGAAGTGCATGTTTAAGGCCACTTAGTAAATTTAAAGCTGATATTATTATTGCAGATCATCATCAACCTGCAGATGTTGAGATTGGTTCAAATATTGTTCATGTAAATCCTCATCTATTTGGAATAGATGGAAGCAGAGAGTTAAGTGGTGCTGGTGCTGCTTATCTTTGTATTCGTGATTTAGATAAGAAACATCTAGCACATCTTGCACTTGCAGGTGCATTTGGTGATATGCAGTGTCAGGATAAATTTATTGGTATGAATGAATTGATTTTAAATGATGCTCTTGAATCTGGCAGACTTGAAATCCATGAAGGTTTAAAGATTGCATCAAAAGAAAGTGAAAGTTTGTATAAATCCTTAGCATATACCTTTAAACCGGAACTACCTGGTTTAACAGGAGATCTTGAAAAATCTCAGACCTTCCTTGAGAGAATGGGTTTATCTTATGGAATCAAGTTCACTGATTTAGAAGGTGAAGAACAGGATATTTTAAAAGATGAACTTGTTAAAATCAATCCTAAAATCCTATCAGATGTTTACACTATACCAAAAGAAATTTCCTACCTTAGAGATTTAGAGGATTTTTCAGATATTCTTGATGCATGTGGGAAAAATAAGAAATATGGTTTAGGTATTTCTCTTGCTCTTGGAGAACGTGGAGATGCACTTGACGCGGCACTTAAACTTAGAGAAAATTACAGATTACAACTTATTAAAGGTATGGAATGGATTAGAAAAGAAGGAGCAGTCCAGCTTGAAAATATCCAATATCTTTATAGTGAAGATGAAGTAATTAAAAAAGTTATGGGTACTATTGCAAGTATTGGTATATCAGTTGGTATATTTAATCCAGATAAACCTGTACTTGGATTATCTAGATTACATAAGGACATTAAAATCTCTGGTAGAACCACTAGAGAAATGGTCGAACGTGGAGTTAATTTAGGTAAAGCACTTAATGACTGTTCAAGTAATTTCTCAGGTCAAGGTGGAGGACATGATATTGCTGCCGGTGCAATGATACCATATTCTGCTAAGGATGAGTTTTTACATTTATTAGATGAGCAAATTGCTTATCAGTTAAATAATAGTTAATTTATTAACTATTTCTCTTTTTTTTATTTTTATTTACTTAATAACTCATTTTATTATTCATTTATGTTTCATTTAATTTTTTATTTTATTTCATAAATATTTAATAACTTATTTTAAAATTTATAATCTTTTAGTTATTCATGCCTTAAAATTTTAGATAACTTAGATTAAACATTAAATTATAATTAACAGACTTTTTCACAATTATCATAGTCTTTTTTCATTACCTATTTTATTCATTTTGATTTGTCTTATATGTTATAATTAGTGTGGTCAATAATCTGACCGCACATTTATATATAGAGTGGTCAAATATTTGACCGCACCTTAAAAATTTTTTTTCAGGATATAATTTTAAATCTATTAAAAAGATGATATTATAGTTTATTTATTAAAATAATAATTATATCATATTTTTAATATCTTTAATAAATCAATATTCAATTATAATAATTTAAACATATATTTAACTTTAAATTTTTCAAATTATTTCATATCTTTTATTTTCTCTTTTTTAAAAAAATTTCAAAAGTAAATAAAAAATATATTCATAAGAAGTATACTATTTTAACTTATAAAATTAATAAAAACTATTAATTATTAAATTAAAATATATTTAATAGATTTAATTTAATTTATTAAATAATCAATAAATAATTAATAAATAATCAATAAATTATTAATAAATAATTTAAAAAATAATTTTAAGATGATAATATGTATTTAACTCCAGAAGAAGAGAAAATGTCTAATGGTGAATATGGTGAAACCATTAGAAAAAGTATGGATATATTGATAGCTTTAGGAGATATTTATGGGGCTAGTAAATTTGTTGATATTACATCAGCACAGGTTTCAGGAGTATCCTATAAAACTATTGGTCAGGCAGGATTAGAATACCTTGAAGATTTAGCATTAGATGATAAAGGATTTGCTACAATACCGGCAACCTTAAATCCGGCAGGTGTAGATTTAGATGACTGGAAGGAATTAGGTTTCAGTGAATTCTTTGCAGATAAACAGAATAAAATCGTAGATGCATATGGTAAACTTGGTATAAGTAAAACCTGTACATGTACTCCATATTTAATTGGTAATGTTCCAAGATTTGGTGATCATATTTCATGGAGTGAATCATCTGCTGTTGCATATTCAAACTCTGTTATCGGTGCACGTACTAATCGTGAAGGTGGTCCTGGTGCTCTTGCAGCAGCTATTGTTGGTAAAACTCCTTTATATGGTTTTCATTTAGATGAAAATAGAAAAGCTAGTTTAGTTGTTAATGTAGAGTGTGAACTTAATGGTATTGACTTTGGTGCATTAGGTTATGCTGTTGGTCAAACAGTAGCAGACGGTGTTCCTTACTTTAAATGTCAAAATCAAGCTATTTCAAATGGAAACCTTAAAGCTTTAGGTGCAGCACTTGCATCAAGTGGTGCAGTTGCTCTATATCAAGTTGAAGGTGTAACACCTGAATATAAAACTGTTGATGTTGGTGATGTTGAAGAGACTATTACAATCACTTCAGATGATATTAAAGAAACTAAGGAAAAATTGTCAACTACTAGTGGAGAGGCAGACCTTGTATGTTTAGGTTGTCCTCATGCATCTCTTGAAGAGATTAAAGATCTTGCAGATATTGTAAATGGTAAAACCATTAAAAATCAACTATGGATTTGTACTTCAATAAATGTTAAGGCAGCTGCAAGTAGAATGGGATATACTGAAATTATTGAAAAAGCAGGTGGACATATAGTATGTGATACTTGTATGGTAGTTGCTCCAATTGAAGACTTAGGATATAAAAATATCGGTGTAAATTCTGCAAAGGCTGCAAACTATGTGCCTAATATGGGAGGCATAGATGTAATATACGACGAGCCAGAGAACTTGATTATTTTTGAATAGTTGGACTCAAGGTATAAAAATTATCAACTTAAAAATTATTTATAAATTTATAAATTTATAGAATTATTAGAATATTAATTATCAAAGGAGCATAATATGAATTATAAGATTATTGGTGGGGGAAATGCAGGTAGGCCTGTTGCAAGATTATTAAACCATTTAGGCCATCATGTAGAAATCACAGATCCTAAAAAATTAGATGATTTTCATCCAGATTTTAAAGCAAGACTTATAGAGATGGAAAAAGAAGGAGTTATACTTGATTTAGGAAATAGTGAACCTGAATTTAATAATATTGATTATGTATATATGGCTCCAACACTTCCTAAAACTTCATTTGCATATAAAAAAGTTAAAGAACTGGATTTAAAAGTCCTTACAAATGAAATGGTAAGTGAACTCTTAAATGAAGTAATTACACTTGATATTATAGGTATTACAGGTACTATGGGTAAGACTACAACTACCTTTATTACAACAAGTATTTTCGAAGCTGCAGGATATAATGTATGGTCCTGTTCATCCCTAAATCAGAATCTTGTAAGTGAGGTAATTGTAGATGGTGTTGTAAACGGTAAAAATGAGGAGTGTGATATCTGTGTATTTGAACTGCCTCATGGAACAGCAGGACTTTTCCCAAATATCCGTGTTGATATAGGATTATTTATTAATATTCATGAAGACCATCTTTCAGAGTTCGGTGGCTCAATGGAAAAATATATTGAACGTAAAATGTTCATTGTTAAAAATTCCAAAACTCTTATTGCAAGTAATCACCTTAAAGATTTGATTAATGAAAGATCTACTAGGAGAGATACCTATTATTATGGATGGAATAATCCAGACTGGGATGTTAGCTTCTGTAACTTTGTAGGATTTGAGTCTCCAGGTGAAATCACTATAAAATATAATGCAGAAAATTTAAAAACAAATGTTTCCAGTATTTCCGGTGAGTTCTCAGGCCCATTTAAAATGAAAAGCTATTTCTATGAAAATGCAACAGGTGCAGCAGCAGCTGCATTATGTTATGGTTTAGATAAAAAACCGATTATAGAAGCACTTTCTAAATTCAGAGGCCTTGAAGTTCATATGGAAAATATCGGTAAATACAATGGCCGTGAGGTTATTCTTGATTCTGCATTTTTATATGAAGGTATGAGACTTACAATGGAATACTTTAAAGATGACGAGGTAACACTTCTTCTTGATAATTTTGATACAACAACAGAAAGAGATAAAGAAGAAGTTGGAAGTCTTTGCGGAGACTTTGTAAATGTTATTGTTGCAACAGGATTTAATGAAGTTACCCAAAGAATTGAAATGGATGCAGCAGAAGCTGTAATTGATGGTGCAAAAGACACTAAAGCTCTTGGTGTAGTTGCAGGTACTATGGAAGAAGGTTCTAAACTTTGTATTAAGTATTCAAAACCAGGAGATATTATTCTTCATATTGGACCTGTTATAATGCACGATAGAGAGCGTATTGTATCAAGTATTAAAGAGGGTCTTAAAAAAGGCTGTCTTGAATATGAAGGTAAATTCGAATATGAAGAGTAGATAACTTACTCTTTAAACTTATTTTTAATCTATTTTTTATTTTTTTTAAAAGGTTTTATAAATATAAATAACTAAAATAACTTTATGGCTAATTATATTGAACATCCTTTACTTAAGAAAAATGCATTAGAGTCAAGAATATATCAGAAAGTTCTTGCTGCAAATGCTCTTAAGAAAGGAAACACTATGATAGTTGCTCCAACAGCTTTAGGTAAAACTGTTATTGCAATACTTGTTGCTATAGACAGATTAGTTAAATTAAAAAATACCAAAATTCTTGTTTTGGCTCCAAGTAAACCTTTAACTATTCAACATGAAGAATCATTTAGAGATTTTACTACTCTTCCTGTTACATCAATTACAGGTGGGGTAAAAGCTGATGAGAGAGAAAAAAGATGGAAAGAGTCAACTGTTATATGTGCAACTCCTCAAACTGTAGAATCAGATTTACTTAAAGGAAGATATACTCTTGAAGATGTGTCTTTAATTGTTTTTGATGAATGTCACCATGCAGTAGGTTCATATTCATATGTTTATCTTGCAAATCGATATATTCAGGAACGTGACAATCATTTAATACTTGCTCTTACTGCATCTCCAGGACATGATAAATCTAAAATTAAAGAGGTATGTAATAATCTATTTATTCAGGATATTGTAGTGAAATCTGAAGAGGATCCTGATGTAAACCCTTATTTTAATCCAATTAATATTGATTGGGTTCCAATTGAATTGGGCCGTGAACTTTTAAAGATTCAAGAACTTTTAAATAAATCTCTTAAAACCAGACTTAAAGCACTTAAAAATATGGGTGTTATATCATCTATTACAATTAGCAAAAGAGATATTATTCAGGCCCAATCAAGAGTTAGAAATAAACTTGCAACTACTACAAATCCTCCAAAGGAATGTTTTCAGGCAGTTTCAATTTTAACTGCTGTAATAAATGTTCAGCATTGTCTGGAGTTACTTGAAACTCAAGGTGTTGCTACTTTAAATCAATATTTTAAACGTCTTGAGAAGAAAACAACTAAGGCATCTAAAAACCTATTTTTAGACAGTAATTTTTCAAGGGCAGCACGTCTTTCTCGAATTGCAGAAGAAAATGGTCATGAACATCCTAAACTTAAAAAGCTTATAGAAATACTAAATGCTGAATTAGGCCTTGATGATGGACAAACAAGACTTCAATCTCTTAGAAACGCTCCTGATTCTGAAACTATAGAGGCTCCAAAAATCTTAGTATTTACCCAGTTTAGGGATACTCTTGAAGTTATTCACAAGAAATGTCAGGAGGAGGGTATAAAGTCAGTTAAGTTTTATGGTCAGGGTAAAAGTGGTGGTGAGAAAGGATTAACCCAAAAACAGCAAAAAGAAATTATCAAATCCTTTAAAATGGGTAATTATGATGTACTCTTATCTACAAGTGTTGCAGAGGAAGGTATAGATATACCAGCTATTGACCTTGTAGTATTATATGAACCTGTTCCATCAGAAATAAGAATGATTCAGCGAAGAGGAAGAACAGGTAGAAAACATGAAGGTAAGATGAAAGTTCTTCTAACAAAAGGTACCAGAGATGAAGCATACTTCTGGGCATCAAAGAGAAAGGAATCAAATATGAAACATCAGTTAATTGACGGTAACTTATTTGAAAATCTAAACCTTAATGCAGTTGAGCGAATTGAAAGTGTTAAATCAATTAAAGCAGTTGAAGATGAAGAGGTACCTGTAAATAATAATGATAGTGGTAGTGATAAAGATACAAATACAAATAAATCACCTACACCTTCTAAGGTAAGAATATATGCAGATTCAAGGGAAGGTAATTCAAAAATACTTAGAAATCTTGATACTATCGGTGTTAAAGTAGAAATTAGAGAGATGGCTGTTGGTGATTATCAGGTAAGTGATGATGTAATTATTGAGAGAAAAACCACAAAGGATTTTAGAAGTTCCATAGTTGATAAACGTCTCTTTAAACAGGCAAGTCTAATGAGGGACTAATTTATAAAACCAATAATGATAATTGAAGGTAATGATTTATATGGTGGATTTTTAGATCCTAATGCTATACGTGGAGCTATTGCATCTGTTGCAATAGACTTTGGAATCAGTATTATACCAACAAGAAACTCTGATGATACAGCAGCAATGATTAAAAGAATTGCATTTACAGAACAAAAAGGCAATGCCGGTCCTATACAAATTAGAACAGAAAGAAAACCAGATAATTTATGGGAACAACAACAATTTATTGTAGAATCACTTCCAAATATAGGTCCTGTAACAGCTAAAAAACTTTTAGAAAAATTCGGAACTGTAAGGGCGATTTTAAATGCAAGTTCAGATGAGCTTCAGGAAGTTGAAGGTATAGGTTTAAAAACAGCAGAAAATATAGTAAAAGTAATTGACTCTAAATATTTACACTTTAAAAAAGATAACAATAATCAAAAATTAGTTTAATTCTAATTAACAATTTAGATAATTTTTTCATATTAACAAATAATAGATTTAAAGAAATAAAATAGCAGGTGGTAATTTGAAAGTAATCATGGATGAACGGGGTAAAAAATATTTGCTTCCAGAAGATAGGGAATTTCACAGTGATCTTGGTATAATTAAAAAAGAACAAATGGAAAGAGCAACTATTGGGGATGTATTAATCACACATCTTGATAAAGAATTTAGGGTTATAAAACCTAATGTTAATGATTTTATTGATTTAATGGACCGCAGATGTGCTATTTTATATCAAAAAGATATAGCAACTGTTCTTGCACGTACAGGTTTAGGTTCTGGTGATAGGGTTGTAGATGCAGGTACAGGAGCAGCAGCTGCTGCATTAAACTTCGGAAATGTAGTTGGTCAGAAAGGTCATGTAACCAGTTATGAGATTAGAGAAGATTTTGCAGAAGTTGCTAAAAAGAATGTTAAAAATTTCGGTCTAAGTAATATTGAAATTAAAAATAAGGATGTTAAAGAAGGTATTGATGAGGAGGAACTTGATTTAATCTTTTTAGATTTGCCGAAACCATATGAGATTTTAGAGGATGTTTACTCTTCACTTAAACTTGGAGGATGGGTATCTATTTATGCACCTTATATTCAACAGGCTGAAATTTCATATAATGTATGTAAAAAATTAGGATTTTCCAATCTTGATATTGTTGAAAACCTTGAGAGGGGTATTGAAGTTAGACCTCAAGGTGTAAGGGCTAAAACACGTATGTTAGGCCATACTGGATATTTATTCTTTGCACGTAAATTATAATTTTTTATAATTTATTCTTTAATCTTTTTTTTCGAATAAATTTGCTTATTTTATTAATTTTTTAAAAAGAGAACTTATTTTTCATTAATTTTTTTTAAAAAAAAGAGTTATTTTTATTTTATATTTGTAGATACAATAAAAAGATTTATAAAAAAAGCCAAAGGACATATTAATGTCCCTTGGATTCGGACTGTTAATTAGTATTATGTTATTTTAATTATTAAATTTTTACTTTTTTTTTTT
>CAYQMW010000058.1:0-12065 GCA_964418715.1 uncultured Methanobrevibacter sp.
AAAATAGTATTATAAATATAATTGAAAATATAAAAAAAGTATTATTTTTAATTGAAAAATATAAAAAAGTATTATTATTAGAACTTTAATTTAAATTATATAAAATAATTTTAAAGAGAAATTTTTTCATTATTTATATTCATTTTTTAAAAAAAAAACAATGTCTAATATAATTTATTAAAAAAGAAAAGTAAAAAAAATTAGTTACTTTTGTATAAACTAATTTTTTAATTGTATTTCGCCTTGAATATTCTCCACAATTGATTCTGCCAACATTAAATCAATAATATTATTTATTTTACTTGCAGTCTTCTTAGATGTAGATTTAAATCCGAAGTTACGTGCAACTGTTTTAGTTAGTTTATCAATACTTAAATGTTCTTTAAATAATAAAACCAATTTTATATTAGCAGCAATTTCGTCATTAGAAATATAATCAATGTTAGGTTTAACTCTTTCTCTAATTTGAATATTTGAATCTAAATTAGCAGGATATAAAAATTCTTCAATAACCATAAATTGACCATTTTTTTCACCATAAGTTATACCATCACCTACTGTTGATTTAAGTTTAGAACCTGCTCTTTTAATACCTGCATGTTCTTTAATTCTTTTTATAACAATTTCCTTATGAACAGGACCTTCAACATCTACAATTTTAGCAATTTGTTCAGAAAGATAGGATAATGCTTTATCATATACATCATCTGGAGATTTTAAATCTAAATCGGATACTTCAACATAGGGTTCAATATAATCTTTCATTGTTTTACCTTTTTTAGGTAATTTACGAGTATCATAAGCTTTTAATTGATTATTTTCATTATGACGTTTTTTCTCTATTTCCTTATATTGTGAATCAAAATCTTCAATAATATTTTCAAGTTCTTCATCATCAGATTGAGATCTCTTAATATTATTTAAATCTTCAGCATCAATGACAGTAGAATCAGTAATATACTCATCAGTTTCACTGTTTAACACATCTGAATCATTAATGTATTCATCAAATATATTGTCCGGAATATCTTCAGATGAAGAAGTATCATGAGTATTATGGCTTTCAACTTCATTAATAGGATTTTCAAATCCATCATTATCTTGTCTATAGTCATTTATACTTTCAAGTTCTCCATTATCATTAATAAATTGAATATCTTCACTTTCATCAATACTCTTTTCCATTTCACTGATATCTTCTGAAAGTCTATCAATAACATGTACTACTTCTGGCTGAGTAGGATTTTCGATTTCTTTTAGAGAATTGTTAATATATTCAAGTTCTTTTTTAACACTGGATATTTTATCAAATATAGAATCATTTTTACGATTATTCTTATTGTAATAAATATTATTTTTCCTTAAAGGGCTGTGTGCATCAGATATTGTAATGAAATCTTCATCAATATTTGATTCTTGATCTATTTGGATAGTATTAGATTGATTATCTTCAGTATTTTCATCAATACCAGATTCGTTACTATTAATAGAGATAATACTTTCATTATCATCTATATTTATTGCAGTGCCTTCATTATTTTGATTAGAAGGAATCTTGCTTTCCTTTAGGTCATTATCATTTAAAATATTTAAATCATGATTGTCATTAACAGCTGGATTTGATTCATGTATTTTAACATAGGTATTTAAGGGACTATCCTCTGATGTATCATGGTTGATAATAGAACCAATAACGTTTTCCAAGTCATCATCTGAGATTTCATCATCTTCATAATCGGTAATTACCTCATTAGAGTTAACGTTTTTATCAGATTTTCCTTCATTTTCATTGTGTTCTAATGGATCTTGTGAAACTTTATTATCATTTAAATCTCTTTCGACATATCCAATAAGTTCTTCATCATCATCAAGTTCCTTATCTATTGGAACCTCAACTATTTCATATTCATCATCATTAACATATTCTACAAGTTCTTCTCCATCTTTAAGTTCTCTATCAATTGGAACTTCCACATATTCATATTCATCATCAGATGCTAAAATTTTACCATCTTCTATTGTTTTTTTCTTAGGTTTAGGTTTTTTAACTGATGGTTTTTTCAATTTATCTTTTCTATAATTATTATCATTACTCATATCATTATCCTTTTCATTATCTTTTTTATTATCATTATCTCCATATTTATCATTGGCATAGGATATGGAATCTTTTTTTGCATTTGGAACTTTCTCTATTTGGTGTTGGTTATTTATGGAATTATCATTTTCCAAATCATCTTTATTATGGTTAGATTTAATAGATGATAATTTAGAACCTATAAATGAACCAATATCTTTAATTCTATCTGCTGAAGAAGTTTTATTCTCATTAACATCATTATTATCATTTAAAGAAGTTTTTAGTTTTGGAATTTTATTATTAGGTTTGTTATCAATATTTTTACTATTATTACTAGTACTATCCTTTTCTATTTCTATTTCAGCTTCATTTTTTAATTCACTAATCATATTATCATCAATAGATAAAACATCTTCTAATTCTCCATTTTCATTAGAAGAATGTACTTGATGATTTTCATTTGAATCAAATGACTTATCATCATTATTAGTATGATTGTTAGTATTAGTATCATTATCATCTATTGAATTAGAAGAATCTTTATTTGATATATCATTCTCTGAATAATCAGTATCGGGAATATCAGGAGATTTTGAATCCGGATTATCTACATCAGAGTCTACATTATCATCTTCTGCAATATCATTTTCTTTCTGCTCTTTAATTCTTTTAGCTTCTTCTTTTTTTCTTTTTTCTTCCTCTTCAGCTTTTTTAAGCTCTTCTAAACGTTTTTGTTTTTCAGCTTCCATTTTAGCTTTGAATTTACGTTCTTCCTCTTCACGTTTTTCATCGTCTTTTATAGTGTCTATTTTACTTTGTTCTATAACTTTGATTAATCTTTCTTTTGATACTTCTCTGTTTCTGTACCAATCAGTAGACCATAAATGGTATAATCTCCAACCTAATCCTTCAAGTACTTGTTCTCTGAGACGGTCCCTATCTCTTGCAACTTTACTTGATGCATACATCTTACCATCTGTGGTTATACCTAAAATATAACGGCCAGGATTATCATCATCTACAATTGCTAAATCTACTCTAAAACCCGCACAACCAATATGTTTATCTACTGTATAACCGCTTTGAACAAGATATGTATAAATAGCTTAATCAAATGGTTCAATAGCTTCATCAACTGTTGGAATATTACCAAGAGTGAGATTTTCAGCATATTCAATAAATTCTTTAAGTGCTCTTACCCCAAATGGTGGATTAGCAGTTAAATGTATATCATGAGATCTGAAATTTGAAAATACAACACATTTTTCCTTAGCACGAGTTACAAGTACATTTAAACGTCTTTCTCCTCCGTCCTGATTAAGTGGACCAAAGTTTAATGACATTTTTCGGTTCTGATCGAAACCATAACCTACACTAATAAGTATAACATCACGTTCATCACCTTGTATTGTTTCAAGGTTTTTAACAAAGAATCTGTCTTCTCTATTTTCTGCAAATAATGGTTCAAGTTCAGGGTGTAATCTTCTCTCACGTTCAAGTTCTTCTAATATTGCATTTCTTTGTGCTACTGAAAATGTTCCAACACCTAAACTTTTACTGTCTCCGTATTTTTCAAAATGCTCAAAGATAGCTTCAACAACAACTCTTGCTTCACCTTTATTATATGAACCTTCACCTCTTTCATATACAGTATCAGGACAATATTTAAATTTAAGTCCAAGTTCTGGATTATCATGTGAAGGTGATGGATATACAAGTAAATTATTATCATAAAATTCTCTATTTGATACAGAAATTAAGGATTCATGACGACTACGATAGTGCCATTTTAACATTTTAACTGGAAATGACATCTTACATAAATGTAAGATACTTTCCATATCTAATGCACCAGCAACCTCTTCATGTGAATCACCTTCTACAATCTGATCAAAGAATGATGTAGGAGGTAATTGTTGAGTATCACCCATAACAACAGCAGTTTTACCTCTCATAAATGCACCAAGTGCATCCTCAGGTTTTACCTGACTTGCTTCATCAAATATAACAACATCAAATTGTAATTTAGGATTAGTTGGGTCTAAATATTGTGCAATTGATAGTGGACTCATCATAAATATAGGTTTTATTTGTTTGATTACTCCGCCTGCTTTCTCTAAAAGTTTTCTAACAGGTAAATGTCCACTTTTTCGTGTAAACTCCCCAGCCAAAATTCTAGCTTCTTCATTGTCGGCTTGACCATAAATTTTAGGAATATTTCTATTTAATTTATTAAAGACTCTTTTTTGATTTAATTGCAATATTTGTTTATCTAAATCTTTAAATTCTTTAATTCAATTTTCATGTAATTCTCAAACAAAAGCATTTAACTCGGGATTATCTATAAATAAATTATTAAGTAAACTATCAGCAAAATTACCTAATACCAATGGTTTAACTTCATCCATTTTAACTTGTCTTTTTTCAATGGTATTTATAAATAAATTAGCTTGAGAACCTTTACATTCTTCTTTTGCTTGTAAGTATTGGCTCCACAAATGTAGTGATGAAAAATGACCATTCCATTTATTAAATTGTTTTATCCAATCATCAAATGGTACTTCATCTGAATCCATTTTAAAAATTTGGCGAGTATTAGGTCTTAATTTTGATTGTAGTTTATTAAGTTCTTTTTTAAAGTTTTCCCCTTCTCTTATAAAGTCATTTAACAATGTTCTAATTGGTTCTACTTTAAAGTCATTAGTTATATAATCATATATTTTTTCTGTGAAAATTTCTAGTTTAAATAAACGTTTTAACTCAAACATCCAATTATAAATCTTTTTAAGCTCAGCTGTTGATTGTGATAAATTCCAAGCACTTGAAAAATATTTAAAACCTGTCTCTCTTTGACTTTCCATATATATTGTCAATGCCTTAAATTCTTTAATATCTTCTAAATCATTTAAAACCACTGAGTCTTTAGGGACTTTACCTTTATAATATTGAGCAATTTCTTTTTTATTGGATTTTTTTAAGAATGAAAATCTTTTATTTAAAGATTCTTCAAATTCTCCAATTAGCCCATCAATATCCTCTGATAATATACTTTCATCAAATTTCATATCAAATGACTTTTTCAATTTTTGATATTTTTCCAAATCTTCAATTAATTTAAGTGCTCCTTTTGGATTATCCCATGCAGGTGATAAAAGTAATTCCTTATCTACAAGAGGATATTCACCATCTAAAAAGTCTAAAGCTTTAATGGTTTCATTATAATTTTTAAGATTTTTAGGTTGTTTAATTCCATAGTTAGTTTCTACAATTTCTGCTTCAACTTTAAAATCATCTAATGCACGTGAAGAGTCTGTAATTAACATTTCAATTTCTCTTAAATCACTAGGAAGTAAACTGTTTGGTGAACAATAACTCCATGGGTTTTCACGATTAATAGTACCATATAACTCTGATAAGTTTTCAAGTGAAATTATAATGTCGTCCAAATCTTTCATAGTTAGATCTTCTGCATTTTCAAATCTAACAAGAGGTAATATTTTAGATTGGCTTTTAAAATATTCTTCTGCAAATTCCTTTTTACCATATAAATCAAATGCAGATAATTGAACTGCATATAATGGCTTATGAATTAGTTCTGCATAATCATCAAGTTGTACTTTTAATGTTTCAAGTTTTCTGATTGTACGGTTAATATCCAAATCATCTGTACTTCTAACATTAGCAGATTTTTGAAGTTCTTTTAAGAACTTTTTACGTCTTGTTTTATGAGAATGTAACTCAAGAACAAATTTACCCAAACCTACTCCTGTTAATCTACTTTTTACAACATCGAGTGCCGCCATTTTTTCTGAAACAAATAAAACTGTTTTATCTTCTGCAATAAGTTCTGATATTAAGTTAACAATAGTCTGTGATTTACCTGTTCCAGGAGGTCCCTCTACAACAAGATTACGTCCTGCTTTAACATCTTCAATAACTGCAATTTGTGATGAATCTGCATCTAAAACCTGATACATATCCCTATAACTGATTTTCTCATCAACTTCATCTTCCTTAAATTCATTAGTATCATTACTGGAGGGATCAAAAATAGCCTGAATAAGTGGATGATTTGTTAAATCTACATTTTCTTCCCAACTTTGAGGATTAAGATCATTATACATAATAAATTTAGTAAAAGAAAAGAATCCTAATGCAACTTTATCTGTAACTTCCCAGTTTCTCATTTTGTGCACTGCTTCTGAAACTTTTGCCATATATTGTTCTGGGGCTTCTATAAAGTTAGCAGCTTCAAAATCAGGTATTAATATTCCGTCTTCTGCAAGTTTTGTTTTAAGTGAAATATTAGTTTGAATATCTTCACCTGTCCAGGATATAGTAAAAGAATTGCCTATTTGTTTTCTTTGCATACTGACAGGTATTAAAATAAGAGGAGCTAAATTGATTTTTTTAGGTTTGGACTTATCAATCCATTTTAAAAACCCAATTGCCATATATAAAATATTATAACCTTGCTCCTCAAGCATGGTTTTTGATTGGTTATTAATATAGAATAATTTCTTTTGAAGACCTTTTTCAGTTAGGTTAACTTCTAATTTAGTATCATCATGAATAAAGTGAGAGAAACTTGGTTTTTTAAATCCAAATCTTGAAGCCTCTTCTTCAGCATTTTTTTCTTGATTTGATATGAATTTCATTGATTTATTCTGAAGAACAAGAAGATTATACATATTTTTTGGTGATTGGTTGGATATTGAAAGAGTTTGAGCACGATCTTTAAAATTTATCAATTGATTTCTTATTGTTAAATCCAGAAGATTTTTACGTAAATCCTTAAACTCCTTTTCAATTTTTTTTGATGATGACCTTTTTGTGTTAACCCCTTTGAACATAATAATTACTCACTAATATTTTAAATTTTTAAATTTTAATTTTAAAAATATAATATTTTCATTATAATGATATGAAAACATAGATATTACATTATATTGTAATTTATTATATTTAATATACTTAATATAGTTTTCTAATTCTTAAAATTTTAAAAAAACATTATGATAATAATTAAATCTAAAAAATAAGTAATAACTTTTTGGTAAAATATCATTTCTATTATTATTGACTTTTAAAAAATAGTATCTTTTTGTCAATTAGTATATATGGAACTATTAAAAAACCTGTAAATATAGCTTTTTTTAGAAAAAATAAATTAATTTTTGTTTAAATTTAACTACTCAATTAAAAATTAGATTATATAAAAAAATTCAATCAAATTATAAAAAAGAAAAAAAAGAAATAATTAAATTTTAAAAGAAATAAAGAATTATTCTTTAAAATTTAATGATTTTTATATTTTAGAAAATTTTATTTTTTATCTCGTTTTATGGTAAGAATAATTAAACCTAATGATAATAATAATGCCAATATAGGATTACCTGTTGCCTCTTCAGTTTTGTTTGAATAAGATTTTACTGAATGTTTTTTAGGAGAACCCAGTTTATTTGGATGAGTCTTATTTTTATTATCTGGGGTTTTGTTCTTATCTTTATCCTTATCTTTATCATGATGTTTATCTGGATGTTCAGGTTCATCATCATCTTCTATGGTATCATCTTCAACTTCGAATGTTTCATTTTCACTTGATGAAACTTCTTCATCTGCAGATCCGACACTGAATGAGACTGTAGGAGATCCTGGACTTGTAGCTACAAAGTTTATAGTAAAATTGGCACTCTCCCCAACATCTAATGTACCTTTGTAATTCCATCTACTTATGCCGTCATATACCCACAATCCAGTCTCATCTGTATAATTAGTATAATTGAAACCATTATCAATTTTTTGTTCTACATAAATATCATTTAATGGTGCATCTCCATCGTTGATAATTACAACAGTTACATTTGTAGACTCTCCAACAGATACTGTTGTATTTGAGGTAATTGTAGTAACAACTATTTTAGGTTTTACAACTGTTGTATTATTAGTTGAAGTAGTATTATTAGTTGTATTAGATCCTCCAATAATAGTATTATTAAAATCACCTATTTTAGTAGTGTTAAAAAGCACTGTAAAGTTTGCACTTTCTCCAGCTTTTAATATTCCACTATAAGACCATTTATCAACATCGTCAAATGACCACTTACCAGATGTATCTATAAATCCTTTATAGATTAAATCTTCTGGGAAAACTTCGCGAACGAAAACTTCTTCTAAATCAGTTTTACCGAGGTTTTTAACTACAATTAAAAATTTAGCTAAATCTCCTTTTGTAACTTTAGGAGTTAGACTAATTTTTAATACTGCCATATAAGGTTTATTTTTTACAGTAACATTACCACTACTATTGGATAATGTATAGTTTTTAAATCCTGATGTAACATTATTTGTGAATGTTCCATTGAAATCTGATTTGAAAATTAATATAATTGATTTACTTTGACCCGGAGAGAGAACTCCTTCTAATAGCCATTTTTCACCATTATATGTCCAATTTCCAGTATCATTTCTCCAACCCGCTAGAGTTAATTCATTAGAGAAAGCATTATCACATATGAAAACATCCTCAAGAGGATAAATGTTACCAGTATTTTTAACTGTAATATTAAACTCTATTAAATCACCAATGTATACTGTTCTATTTAGAGTAGTTTTAGTCACTGATTCATTAGCATCGATGAATTGAACATTATATAAAATTTTATTTTGAACCTGTTTAGGGTTTATAGATGATTTGAAATATAATTTCATATATCTTCCATTGTCAAGTAAATAGGTTCCATTATTTGAAACTCTAAAACCTGAATCATAAACACTATTAACCATTTCTATTTCATTTTGGAATGGCTCATAGTATCTAGTATAGTTATCTGTGAAATAATTCATTATATGTTGCATAGATGTTTTATTTAAATTAAATGCACCAGTGTAGTTTAAATATATTAAAATTTTAATTTTATCTCCAATATATTCTCCACTTCTGGTGTATAAAACATCTAAATCATCTACTATATGTCCCTTATATACCCCTTGGTTAGGTGCTTCAACACAATAATCAATTAAATTCCATGTTAAATAGGAACTATAATTTTTATAACAGTCAAGATTTTCAGCATCTTCAACATTACAATTTGTTATATTTGAACTTTCAAGGGAAACAATAGATTTACCATGTTTTGCATCATTACCTTCAAAGGATGAATTTGTAATATTTCCACTTACAACAAGTATAGCACCACCATAAGATAATGCTGAATTGTTAGTAAATGTACAATTGTGAATATTTGGACTCCAAAGACTTAAAGCCCCACCATAATTTGCACTACATAATGTGAATGTACAATTTTCAATATTGGTAATATTACCATTACTTAGAATTGCTCCACCACCATAATGAGCAGTACTGTTATAGAAATTACTGTTACTTACATTTAAGTAACCATCACCTCTTACAAATATTGCTCCTCCAATAATAGACTCATGGTTTTTAAAACTACAATTGTTTATTACAATATTTCCTTCTGAGTATACTGCACCACCTTTTTCATGGCCAGAATTGCCTATAAAAGTACAGTTATCTATGAGAGTATTATTTCTACTAACATATACTGCACCTCCAATACCATCATTAGCTACATTATAATAGAATCTAGAATTTACTACAGTGACATTTCCACCTCGGGAATATACTCCTGAACCATCCCCATTCATTCTATTATTATAGAAATAGGAATTGTTTACAGTTAGTCCTTCGCCCACATTATAAATACTAGCACCATATCCTGTTACAGTATTGTTCACAAAATAATTGTTATCAAGAGTAAGATTGTCTGAATCAACTTTAATTACTGCATAGTTAATATTATTGATAACAAAATCTGTACCTATTATTTCACATTGGGTATCATTAACATATACTGCATAATGACTATGAGTAACATTATATACAGCACTATTTGTGATGGTATTATTAGTACCATTAATATTTATAGCACCATAAGGTGTCCAAAGAGTATGAAATTGGGTTCTATATATTCTGTTGTTATTACCGATAATTCTTAAACCAGCACTTGATCCGAAGGAATAATAGAATGTAGAATTACATATATAACTATTGTTCCCAAACAATAACATCATATTGTCATCGAAATAAAGTGAACGTAAAGTACAGTTAATAAGTTGACCATAATTTCCGATCCATATTACAGCATTAGTAGTATCAGCACTACTACTTCCATAAAAACGGATATTTTTTAAAGTAACATTATCTGATGTTATTTCTAGAATATTACCAGCTTTTTCCCAAACATAAAAACCTTTTCCATCTATAGTTATAGGTTTGGATATTTTTAAAGGAATAGATTCTTCATTTACATAATTATTTTCTAGATAAATTGTACTGCCGTTTTCTGCAGCATCAATTTTAGCTTGAAGCGCAGCATAAGTTCCATTATCTATTGCTTTTAAAGGAGTAGAATTTTCAATATTTGATTTTATAGTATTATTTGTAATTTGACCTTCATCAACTGTTTGACTTGAATCAATTACTTCATAACTACTTAAATCTTCTGATAAATCTTCCGCCTCTTCAATTACTGTAACATCTTCTTTAATATTAGAATCTGCATCAACTAGTACTGGTGCATCATCCGATATTTCCAAATCTGCTGCTGCAATTGATGATAAGCTACATATAGAAATTAGCAATACAATTAATATAAGAAATCTGTACTTAATTATATCACCGAATAATCTATTTGTTTACTTATAACCTTTAATTAGAACATTATTAATTTTTATAAAATTTATTCTAATTTATTCTCTATAAATAAAACATTTATATTATAATTTTTAATATATATAAACTGTTCGTATTTCTATAAACAATTAATAAATTTTTAATAAATTTTAAATTTTTTAAAAATTAATATTTAAAATTAGAAAATTGGTTAAATAAAATAAGATAAAAAAGATATAAAATTAGTTGTTATAAAAATTTTTTTAAAAAAAAAGATAAATGATAAAAAAGCTTAAAAAGATTTAATATATTAAATAAAATAATATATTAAACTTAATAGAAAAAATAATCTATTCATTGCCTATTTTTTCAATTGCCTTAACAATTAATTCAATAGTATTTTCTATATCTTCAGCACTTGCTACACTGCATGGAGTGTGTATATATCTTGTTGGTACTGAAAATACTCCTGTTGGTATACCTTCTCTTTGGAGGTGTATTGCAGAACCATCAGTAGTACCACCATCACCAACTTCCAATTGATAAGGTATATCATTCTCATCTCCAGTGGAGATAAGTAAATCCCTGACTTTACGAGGAGTAATAATTCCTCTTCCTCCAGCATCGATAAGAACAATTACAGGACCTTCACCCATAGTACCTGGAGCTTCGTCAGGTTTTACACCAGGGTGATCTCCAGATAAAGTAGTATCCAATGCAAATGCCCAATCAGGATTTAATTTAAATGCAGCTACTCGTGCACCTTTAAGACCTACTTCTTCCTGAACAGTTCCAACACCATAAACAGTAGCATCAGTATTTACTCTTTTAAGTACTTCCATAACTACATAACATCCTGCACGATTATCAATAGCTTTACCCATAAAACAGTTGTGAGGATATTCTGCAAATAGGGAATTAATAGTAATAGGATCACCAACAGAAACCATAGATTCTGCTTCTTCCTTATCTTTTGCACCAATATCTATAAACATTTTATCAAATGGAACTACTCTTTTTCTCTCTTTAGCAGTTGTAATGTGTGGTGGTTTAGAACCGATTACACCTATTACATCCCCTTCATCTGTGTGAATTGTAACGGTTTGGTTTTGTAACATCTGGTCGTTAATTCCACCAATTTTTGTAAATCTTAAAAATCCCTTATCATCAATAAAACGGACCATTAAACCTATTTCATCCATGTGGCTTGCTAACATTACAGAAGGTTTAGATTTTTTACCTTTTTTAGTACATATCATATTTCCCATATGATCTTTTTCAATTTTA
>CAYQMW010000059.1:0-12014 GCA_964418715.1 uncultured Methanobrevibacter sp.
GCTAATAAATATGATTTTAAATGTAAATATTTGTTTGTTAATGTTTTTAAAACCATAGGAAGCTAAAATTTCAGAAGATTCTCTACAATCCATAATTTTAAATATCTCTTTCAACAAAGTATAATTCGGGTCTTTAATATCTAAATTTAATCTGTGTTTCATTTTTATCTCCAAACTAATATATGTAACACATACTATTTAAATTTAACGATTTAAAGACCTTTTTTTATTAAAAAAACTAATTTTAAATTGTATTTTTACAAACTATCAAATAGGGACTTGATAAATAATAAAAATAAGAGCAATTATGTTGAATTTTATTTGAAAAAATTCAGACCCCTAAAATATTTTTTTGTAAAAATTTTAAAAGAACGAAATTGAAAAAAAATCCTAATTTGTAAATTTTTGAAATATATAAAAGTAGAAAAATTTAAAAAAAAATCCTAATTTGAGAATATAAGATAAAAAAATGGATATAAAAAAAATTAAAAAATCAAATTTATAGAACTATTAAAAAAAAGGATATAAAAAAATAAAAAGATTATGCAGAAGCAAATTCTGGTGTGTGAATCCTTTCTGCTAAATTCCATGTTGAATCAAACATGGTTCTAATGTCTCCAACTGATTCATGATCATTATAGACAGCACCATACTGGAAAGTTTTATCTTCTTCAGAGTCAGAAACAATTAAAGCATAATCTTCATCAATAATTAAATTAATTGTATCAAGTTTAGGCATAGTCCTGATTTCAACATTCTGATTAATCATTGAACTTACAACTAGCTCTTCAGATAAATCAGATAAATCCATATCTTCAATAATGATTTTTGTAGGAATATTTGAAATATTATTTAAGAAATCATGAGATAAATCTTTAAGAGAAGTAGTGATTAAACACACTTCATGATTTGCCTTAGTAGATAATTGATCAAATGCTTCCTGAGTAGAAATTTGACCATTAGAACCAATTACATAACTTCTTAAAAGTTTTGGAATAGGAATTGATTCTGGATTATTTGGATCTATTACAATCTCATCATCTTTTTCATCTTCAAATAAATCTTCAACAGGAACATTAGGTATTACCTCATCAGGAACAGTTTCTTCGACCATGACAGGTTTTTCATCTACCCTCGGTTCTTCATATCCAAGGTAATCCCCTTCAGGAGTGTAAAGACCATCCTGAGAGTGGTCTACATGAATAAACTCCCCTTTATCTAAATCATCATTTGTTAAATATAAGTTTGGATCTAATTTTTCAACAGTACCATTAGCCAATTCTTCTTCAATACGTTTTGATTTATCAGATTTAGGAATATTAGAAATATTAAATAACTTAGATTTATGACCTTGTTTTTTAGCAGGTTTACGGGTAATTTTTAAAGGCCTTTCATAGTTAGGTGTAAACTGATAGGTTTTATCAGTAAATTCTGAAGTATTAGATTCAACTTTAAGTACTGCTTTAGGATTTTTTCTAGATGGGGCAGAATTATAAATATCATTTACTTTATTAGATATATTTTTTTGTGCATTTTCTAAACTTTCAAATTTAAAGGAATCCATTTCATCAAGATTAGGTTTTTGAAGATTTAAATTTATATTTTCACCTAAACCTTTAACTTCAATGTTTTTAAATTTATCCACAGGAGAATCAGATTCCCCTTTAAACACTTTCTTATCATTACCAAAACTGATAATCTTCGTAGGGCCAGAAGTTAAAATTATGGCTAATCCTACAATCCCCAATATGCCACCAATTATTAAAACAAATCCTCGGAAATTATAAAATAAATTCAATATAAATATTGCTATCCCCATAGCAAGTAATAAAAAACCTGAAAAAACTTTTAATAATTCAGCCATTCAGTACACCTACTCCTAAGTTATAAATTTTTTTAATATTAATAAAAAATATAAAATATATTTATAAATTTTACAATACTTAAAGTTTACCATTAAAATAAGTTAAAATATAAAATTTTTTTATAAAATTCTAAAATAACAACTCTTAATTTACTGCATCAATTTATAATTTTTACACTAGTTTTTTTTAAAAATTTATAGAATTTAAAAAATTTATCTTAAAAAAATACCCACAAAATTGAAAATAATTTCAAAATAACACCATGATTTTAAATAACATAATAATCTTTAAATTAAAAATAAATAAATATCCAATGTTTGATTTTAAAACAAAATAACTAATCTTTTTTAATATAAAAATAAATATTATTAAACTGGTGATAAGATGAATAAAATATTCTATGATATGAAAAAATTACTAAATGAAACAGATGGACAAGGTGCTAGTGAATACCTTCTATTATTTGGTGGTGTTGTGGTGATTGCAATAGCTGCACTTTTAATTTATAAAAACTATTTCCAAACCTCATCACTATCATCCACATCTGATGTAGAGCAACTTAGATCTAATTTAACTAGTAGTGGTTAAATGAATTTAATTAATGAAAACTCCGCCCAATTAAGTGCTGAATTAATATTACTTATTGGTGGAATGGTCATTATTGCAATTATTGTTGGTGTAAGTATTTTTGAAATTAATGAAAATATTAACAGTTCATTAAACAGATTAATTGAAAATGCTAGAAACAATACATTATCCAATATCTAGTTAAATATAGTTTTAAATAGGTTAATTTGATTTTTATAATTAGATTAACCTATTTATAATTTTTTAATAAATTGTAAATTATAAATTTAATAAAATAGAGAAAAAATAGTTAAATAAATAAGAATAATAAAAAAGTAAAAAAGAAAAAATAAAAAAATTAAAAATTAATAATATTATTCTACTAATTTTCCAAGGATGCCTTTCCAAGAAATAGAGTTAATATTATCAAGTTTCATACTTTCTCTTCTAACAGTAAGTAAACTTTGTGGACAAGCTTTAGCACATGCACCACATAATACACAGAATTAAGGGTTTATTTTAGATTCACCATCAACAATCTCTATGGCATTACATGGACAAACATCTTGACATGCGTGACAAGTGTCTCCTTTACATACAAGTTCTGGATCTCTTAAGATTTCACCAGCAAATGGTTTTGTAATTTCAATTGCATCTGCAGGACAGACTGATTGACACAAGGAACAGTTAATACATTTACCTTCAATAAAAATAGTACCAGAAATAATAGGTTTAACAATGTCCTCTTTAAACATACAAGTTGTACAAATTGCTTGAATTGCATCTTGTGGGCAAGCTCTTTTACAAACTTGACAGTATACACATTTAGAATCATCAACTTCAATAGTATCAGGAATTCCAAATTCATTATTTGCACTTACTGTAATTGCACTTGCAGGACACATCTCTTCACAAATTCTACAATAAACACATTCTCCGTCATCAATACTGATTTCACCAGTAAGTAAATCATTACGGTCAGGCAAAGTTCTTGTAAAGAATATAGAGTCTCTAGGACATGCTTCTACACATTTTCCACAGTATAAACAATCTTCTTCTTTGATATTTGCATAATTATTCCAATTAGGATATCCATTTAACTTGGAAATTACTTCTCCATTAATTTCCAATTCTAAAGCTCCAAATGGACAACTAGATGCACATAATCCACATAAAATACAATTAATTTTATTACATGAGATATAATCCATTTCAATTAATCCTCTTGCAATAGGTACAATTGGACTTAATCTTAATGATTCAGTAGGACAGGTATCTGCACAAATCCCACAACCGACACATTTATCATTATCATGGATTAATTTTCTGCTTTCTGCTCCATCTCTCTCAATAAGTGGCATAAAAATCACCTATTCAATTTTAGAAATAGCTTGGTTAGGACAATTTGTAATACATAAGTCACAATCGTCACAATTTTCAGTTATGATTTTTACATCACCATTTTCCTCAACAAGAGCGCTTTGTTCACATATTTTTATACATAAACCTCCGCCCATACAATTTTCAACATGTCCGCATTTTAGAGCATCAATTTGAATAGCCATTAAATCACCTAAAAATATTATATTATAATATATAGCGATATGTATATTTAAACATAACGATTTTATTTGAAAGTGAAATTAATAAATTAAAAGAATTATTGGATTAAATTACCTTTCTTGTCGATTTCTCCTTTACGGATTCTTGTAGAAGAAATAGGTATCCCATCATTTGCTAAAACAAAACTAACTACAACAATATCCAAAGGATGCATACCTTTATCATGACGTATTTGATTTATTTCAATAGCTGTCGGTTCAGTTTCCTCACTTACAACAATTGCATCAAAATCTTCAACAAAAATAGTAGGACCATATTTATCATCTAAACGGCTAAGATGAAAATTATCGTAATCTTTAAAAAAATCATTTAAATTTTTCATTCTAACCTGGCAGGAGTCAATATCTCCTTTCAAACCTCCAAAAGCATCGGAAGTAACTCCTATTTCAATATATTCCCCAATTTCAAAAGCAGTTTCAAGTAATTTTCTATGACCATAATGAAACTTGTCAAATGTTCCTCCAACAACTACTTTTTTATATTTCTTTGCCATAATAAAATCCTTTAAATACAATTATTAAAAAAATATTTATTAATTAATTTATTTAAATTTACCTAATTGTATTAAATTAGAAATTATAAAATTATTTAAATTTATAAGCTAAATTAAATAAATTTTTATAAATTGAATAAAAATACATAATCTATATGAATTAAATTAATCTAATAAATTAATATATTAGTAAAATTTTAAAATTAGAAATATCCAATTATTAAATAAAAATTTAATTGAAAAAATAATAATATAAGTGAACCCATGTTATATGAAGGCAATATAGTGAAAAAAAAATTTAATGAGGTAAACATTAGATTTGGATTAGTTTACCCTAATGTTTATAAAGTAGCTATGTCTTCACTTGGTTATCAAATATTATATAATCTGTTAAATGATAGGCCGGACACATGGTGTGAGAGGATAATATACCCCAATACACGAAGTATTGAAACAAACAGCCCATTATCAAATTTTAATATTATTAGTTTTACCTTACAGTTTGAAGAAGATTATTTTAATTTAATTGAAATTTTAAAACGCAGCAATATTCCAATAAAAAGAGAAGATAGAACTGATTCAGATCCACTTATTATTGCAGGAGGACCTTGTGTTAGTGCAAATCCTATGCCCCTATTTGATTTTATTGATATTTTTATCATAGGCGAAGGAGAAAATGTTTTAAACTCTCTGATTGATACTTATAATGAGTTAGATAATGTTAAAGATAACTTAAATAGTTTTTTGGATATTGAAGGATTATACATTCCTAAATTCGACAATAAGACAGAAATTTCACTTGTTGAAGATATGGATAAAACATACCACATTACAAATCCGATTATTGTTAAAACAGATAATGATGACTATAAACCTGCTTTTGGCAGTTCAATTCTTTTAAACATTTCAAGAGGATGTAGCAGAGGTTGTAGGTTTTGTATGTCCGGATAC
Organism: uncultured Methanobrevibacter sp.; assembly: GCA_964418715.1. Classification (GTDB taxonomy): domain Archaea; phylum Methanobacteriota; class Methanobacteria; order Methanobacteriales; family Methanobacteriaceae; genus Methanarmilla. The sequence goes on from CAYQMW010000059.1 coordinate 5,500, forward strand.
CTCTACCGTCCAACAAGGGAAACATCAATTGAAAAATTAATTGAAATTGCTAAAATTTCACGGGAAAATTCTGGCCTTAATAGAATTGCATTGATTGGTCCTGCCGTTTCAGATTATTCAAAAATAGATGAGTTAACAAGTAGTCTACTGGATTTAGGTTTTGAAATATCAACCCCTTCTATGAGAATTGAAACAATTACAGAAGATTCACTTAAATCCCTTAAGGAAAGTGGCCTTAAAACATTAACAATTGCACCAGAATCTATATATACTCTTAGAAAGTCTATTAATAAAGACATTCCAGATGAATTAATAGACAATGTAGTTGAAACCGCCCTTAAAATGGGTTTTAATTTGAAACTTTATTTTATTATTGGTTTTCCAAATGAAAGCGAAGATGATTTATTAAGTTTAAGTGAATACATAAAGTCCATAAATAATAAGAAAAATGAAATTAATAAAAAATTATCTGTTAAATTTAGTATAAATCCACTTATTCCTAAGGCTCAAACACCACTACAATGGGAAACTTATGATGTAAATGCAATTAAATCAAAGATAAGGTATCTTAAAAGAGAACTTAAAGGTATAAATGTTAAATTTGATAGTGCTAAATTAGGTTTAAAACAATATGTTTTATCATGTGGAGGAAAGGATATTGGAAAGTTAATTGAAAAATCATATAACCAGACCATTACAACTAATATGTGGAAAAAACATATACCTCATTATGAAATAGGAGACAGCTTACCTTGGGACAATATAGATATTGGATATAGAAAAGATTTTTTAATTGAAGAATATGAGAAAATAAATAAAAAAGAAATTACTCCATGGTGTGAAGTAAGCAAATGTTATAATTGTAAATACAATTGTTTTTAGAAATAAAACTTAATTTAATATAAAGAATAACTGTTTGAATGAAATTGTTTAGTATGGAGATTAAAATGGACAAGCGAATAATTATATTTCTACCAATATTTGCAGGGGTTTTCTGGGGATCTGGAGGAGTATTTGTTAGAATCCTAAATGATTTTGGAATGAACAGCATTTCTATTTTATCAACAAGGATAATACTTGCAAGTATACTCTTATTTAGTGGATTAATACTTTTCGATAGAGACTCTTTAAAAATAAAACTAAAAGATATATGGTTATTTATTGGAAGTGGAATAATAGGAGTAATGCTATTAAATTTATGTTATAATGAGGCAGCATTTAATCTTACACTTTCACTTGCAGCAGTTCTGTTGAGTCTTGCTCCAATATTTGCAATGATTATATCTTCAATACTTTTTAAGGAAAAAATCACCCCTAAAAAATTGTTCTGTTTAGCTTTAGCAATATTTGGTTGTATCCTTGTAAGTGGTGTTTTAGAAAGCACTTCTGCCCTTCCATGGTCATTAGGAGGATTAATATTTGGACTTTTATCTGCATTATTCTGGGCATTATATGGAATATTTTCAAAATTGTCCACAGAAAAAGGATATTCAACAAATACTACACTCTTTTACAGTTTTTTATTTATTACAATCATATTACTACCAGTAACTGATTGGACATGTTTTGCATCATTTATCACTTCAAATCCAATGGCCAATATCCCATTTGCATTTGGACACACATTATTTACATGCATATGCCCATATTTATTATTTACAACTTCAATACTTTATATTGAAAATGGTAGAGCAGTCATTTTATGTGGAGGTGCAGAACCAATATCTGCAACAATATTTGGATGTTTAATATTTTCTGAAACACCGACATTTTTAAATATTATAGGAATAATCATTACAATAATTGCATTATCAGTTTTAATTTTATCAAATGAAAGTAAAGAGGCGATAGAATGAAAGATATTTTTGATGAAGTAAAATTTAGTGAGTTTAATCTTAAAAGTAGAGTCATTAGAACAGGAATATGGGAAAGAGAAAAAGAAGGAGGCTTTTTAAACCATAGTGTCTTTAAAAGGTATGAAGAAATAGCAAAAAGTGGTGTTGGTTTGATTAGCTCTGAACTATTTGCCCTTGATTATCATGACCGGTTTTATGAATACTCTACCAGCACCAATTATAAAGGATTTATAAAAGACTATAAGGACATAACAAATATTTGCCACAAATATAATGTTCCCATCCTTGGACAACTTGCACCATTTTACTTCAATGACGGACTTAACCATAAAGTCGAAGCAAATGACATAAGTATTGAAGGAATAAGAAATTTCCAAAGTCAGGTTTTAGTAAGTGCTAAAAAGTTTTCATTTGCAGGTTTTGATGGAATTCAATTAAATATGGGAAACAATTTCTATATGTCAAGGTTCATTAATCCATATTTCAATCAAAGAAAAGATAACTATGGAGGAAACACCTTCAACCGATGCAGAATGATATTAGAATTAGTTAATGCAATTAATAAAAATTATGATTTGCATATTAGCTGTAAAATTAATTTAGAAGATGTTAGAAAAGGAGGAATGACTCCAAATGAGGCAATCGAAATAGCTAAACTTCTTGAAAAATATGGTGCAGACAGCTTACAGATTACAGGGCGAACAATATCAGTTGCACAAACAAAAGAAAATCCCACAGCACATTTAAAAGACATTGATAAATTAATTGAATCTGTAAACATACCTGTGATTGTTGGAGGAAGTTTAAGAGACAGTGAAACTATAAATTCCTTACTTAATAATAGCAAAATTGAATTTATTTCTATGTCAAAACCATTTACTGCCCAGAAAAACTTTTTAAAAGAGTGGAAAGAGAATAATGGTGGAACATCCATATGTAGAAATTGTAATAATTGTTATGGTAAAAAAGAAAGCAGATGTTTCCAATATGGCGAAATGGAATAAAATATTTAACTTATTTACTCTTTATAACAACCGTCAATTTGTTGGTTGTGGTCATATACCGCACCATATGGACATGCATGAGCAGTTACACCATGAATAATATCAATTTTAGATTCCACTTTATCCTGAACAATATGAACAATCTTATGTGCTTCAATTAAACTTAAATCTTTATCAAGTTCTATATGGAATGTTACTGTAGCATAAGATCCAAAGAAATTTACTCTAATATCATGAACACCATAAACACCATCAACAGACAAAACAACTTTCTTAATCTCATCAATTAAATCTTTTGAAGGAACTTTACCCATAATATTATCAATATTATCTTTTACAACATCAAATGCGGTTTTTAAAACAAATAAGCCAATTAATAATGCCACAATAGCATCAACTTGAGGATAACCTGCTTTTGATACTAAAACCCCTATAAAAATTGCAAGTGAAGATAATAAATCAACTCTTTGATGTTTTCCATCAGCAACAATTGCAGGACTGTTAATACTTTTTCCAATAGATATAATTCTTTGACTCATTACAAAATTCATAAACATTCCTACAACAGCCATAACACCAGCAAGATATGTTGGGGAAGAAAATTGGTGGGTAAAAAATAGCTTATCAATTGCACCAGAGAGGATTTCATAAGCAACTAAAAATAAAAATACAACAATTACAAGACCACCAATAGCCTCAGCACGACCATGACCTAAGGGGTGTTCTGGATCTGCAGGTTTATTTGCAAGTTTAAATCCAATATAGGCAATTATTGTTGTTGCAACATCTGATAGAGTATGTGCACCTTCTGCAACAAGAGCATAACTTCCAGAAATTAAACCTACTGCAATATTAAAAACAGTTAAAAAGACATTTCCAACAAGCCCTGTTAATAGTGCATTTCTACCTGCTTTATCCCTATCCTTCTTTTTCATAAAATTCACTTAAAAAAAATGATTAGATAAGTTTTTATTAATAAATATATTTAAAGTAATTGTTTTTTAGGTTTAAAAAAATTAAAAATTATATTTTTTGGTATTAAAAAAGTTAAAAACTTATTACTTAATTTAATCATGTATTTAAAAAGATTAATACAAAATAATTAAGTTAATCAAAAAAATTGAAAAAATCTAAAAAAAGTCATAAAATAATAAAAATTAAAAGAAAAAAAAGAAATTATGGAGAAATCAATCAATGACGATTATTCCATATTTTTTAAAATATCCATAGCTTTTTCAATATTTTCATATGAATTTGCATAAGACATTCTAACAAAGTCACGACCAACAGATCCAAATGCAAGTCCGGGAACACATATTACACCTGCATCCATTGCTTTTTGAACAAATACCCCAGGATTATTTACTTTAGGGAATACATAAAATGCACCTTCACCTTTAATACATTCATAACCCATATCATTTAAACTATCACAAATTAAATCTCTTCTTCGTTTAAATTCAGCTACCATTTTATTGACTGAATCTTGAGGACCAGTTAAAGCTTCAAGACCACCAATTTGAGATATTGAACTTGCACATGCAGTTGCATACTGATGAACTTTTAATAAATCTTCTGTGATAAATTTAGGTGATACCATATATGCAAGTCTTAAACCAGTCATTGCATAAGTTTTTGAAAATCCATTAAGAGTAATTACATTTTCACCAAACTCAGCAGGAGAATAATGTTTTTTATTATCATATATAATCTTCTCATAAATCTCATCAGAAATTATCATAAAATTATGATCTGTTGCAAGTTCTGCAATTGCTTTAATATCTTCTTTCTCCATTACAGCCCCCGTAGGATTAGAGGGAGAATTAATAATTAATCCTTTGGTTTTACTTGTAATTTTTTCTTGAACATCATCTGCAGTTAATTTAAATCCATTTTCCATAGGAGTTTCAACACCTACAGGACTAGCTTCTGCTAATTTTATTCCCGCTTCATAAGATAAAAATCCAGGATTTGGAATTAAAACCTCATCTCCTTTTTCAAATAATGCTTGACAACAATCAAATAATGCTTCACTAGCACCACAAGTTACAATAACATCATCAATATCAGTTTCAATATTATTTTCTTCTTTTAATTTTAAAACAATAGCTTCCCTTAAATTGTCAAAACCTTTATTTGATGAGTAATGAGTAAAACCATCATCAAAACCCTTCTTCATCGCATCCCTAATATTTTCTGGAACATCAAAATCAGGTTCACCAATTCCTAAATTAATTGCATTAGGATTGGTAACTTCAAATAATTTTCTTATTGTAGATAATTCAATTGAATCAGTTCTTTTTGTATTTTTAATCATAATAAACACTCTAAAAAATATTTAAAAATAATAATCATAATGAGATTTTAGAATCGTCAAAATAAATTTATAACCATAATAATATTTATTTTTAATTAATTAAGTTTTATTTCTAAAATGAGTAATTTTATTAAAATTTTCTTTCTTTATAAAAATTTTGAAAAATTAGAAAAAATTTAGAAAAAATAATATTAAATTTAAAGAAAAATTATAAAAAAAGTAAAAACGCCGGGAACGGGATTTGAACCCGTGTTATCCAAGGGATAATCGGATTAGCAGTCCGACGCCGTACCAGGCTGGGCCATCCCGACATATAGAAAAATAGTAAAAAACTATGATAAAAATATCATACAACACTATACTATTATAAGATAATAATATAAAAGTGTTTCGTTTATATTAAAAAACCAATGCTTTTATAATAATGGCACATCCGAAAGTGGACAAAAATCAACAAAAAAGGTTATCTCAAAAACCAACTCCACTCCGCGACTCTACAAGCATTAATTGTAAACAGTAGAGCTGCTCCCTTCCGGGCCTGACACGTTCCTGAAATAAAGATAATTAATCCCTACCCTCCAGTAAAGACCTTACCACCATTAATCCTGCAGGACGAAGTTTCTATGTTCGTTTTTAAGGCCTTTTCTATATCAAAAAGCCGCCTTTCGGATTTCGACCGCACCAAAGGGGATGTGTGCTTACAGAGGACCCCTAACCCTCCAGTCTAGCCATTATATTATATAGCCATAATATTATATAAAGTTTATGAAAATTTTAAAAAATCCATCTTTAAAAAAATAAGTTTAAAAAAAAACATCTAATTTCAAAACAAAAATGCCCAATTTAAAAAAAAAAAAGAAGACTTAAAATTTTTTAAAAATATAAAAAAATGATAAAAATATTATAAAAATATAAAATTATATAAAAAACATGTAAAAAAATTAATTAAAAATTGAATTTTTTTCAACAAAGAATGCTCTAAAACAGTGACAGATAATTTAAAAAATCAAATTTTGAATAAATTAAAATTTAAACAAATTATAAATGAAAAGATATAAAATGAATTAAATATTAAAAAATTAAGTAAAAATTAAATGAATTAGTAAAAAATATTTAAATTTATATAAAACTAACTACAAAATATTAAATAGAACTAAAAATAGTTCAAGAAATTTATTATAGGAGATAAAAAAATGAAAAACTACTTTGACATAAAAGATAAAGTGGCATTGATTACTGGAGCTTCTTCCGGTCTTGGTTGGCAAATTGCACAAGCATATGCAAGTCAAGGAGCAAAATTAGCATTATTTGCTAGAAGAGAAGAAAGACTTCAAGAAA